>NZ_JBFAVI010000193.1:0-7154 GCF_040679695.1 Micromonospora sp. NPDC052213 | reverse complement strand
GGGCTCGCAACACCGGCTCACTCCTCGCGCTCACGAGCGCCACCTCAGTTCGCGACTGCGGGGCTCGCAACACCGGCTCACTCCTCGCGCTCACGAGCGCCACCTCAGTTCGCGACTGCGGGGCTCGCAACACCGGCTCACTCCTCGCGCTCACGGTGCACACTCCACGATGACCTCCAGGGCCCGCTCGAAGTCCCGCCGGGGCACCCCCGCGCTGATGGTGAGGCGCAGCCGGGACCGGCTGTCCGGGGTGGACGGCGGGCGGAAGCAGCCGACGGCCACCCCCCGGTCGCGGCAGTCGGCCGCCCACGCGGTCGCGGCCTCGGGCCCCGGCGCGGTGACCGAGACGACCGCGCCGTCGGGATCGGAGACGGCCAGGCCGGCGGCGGTCAGCCGGCGTACCGCGAGGGCGGCCCGCTCGGCCAACTCCGCGCGCAGGTCGTCGCCGGCGCGGGCCAGCCCGACGGCGGCGTGGACGCCGGCGGCGACCGCCGGGGGCAGCGCGGTGTCGAAGATGAACGTCCGCCCGGTCTCGACCACGTGCCGCACGAGCGCGGCCGGCCCGGCGACCACGCCGCCCGCGCCGCCGAGCGCCTTGGACAGGGTCGCGGTGACCACCACGTCGGGCTGGCCGGCGAGACCGGCGGCGGCGACGCCCCCGGCGCCCGCCGGGCCGGTCACCCCGAGCGCGTGCGCGTCGTCGACGAGCAGTATCGCGCCGTGCTTCCGGGCGACGGCGTGCAGCCGGGCCAGCGGGGCGAGGTCGCCGTCGACGGAGAAGACCGACTCGGTGACGACCACCGCCGGCCGGCCCGGCGCGGCGGCGAGCGCGGCGGCCACCGCCGCCACGTCGGCGTGCGGCGTCACCACGGTCTCCGCGCCGGAGATCCGGCAGCCGTCGATCAGCGACGCGTGGTTGTGGGCGTCGGAGACCAGGAGCGTACGCGGTCGCACGAGCGCCCGGACCGCCCCGAGGTTGGCCAGGTAGCCGGACGAGAAGACCAGCGCCCGGTCGGTGCCGAGCCAGTCGGCGAGGGCGTCCTCGAGCGCGTGGTGGGCGTCGGTGGAGCCACGCACCAGCCGCGACCCGGTGGCCCCCAGCCCGTACGCGGACAGCGCCCGCGCCGCCGCGGCGGTGACCTCGGGGTGGGTGGCCAGGCCGAGATAGTCGTTGCCGGCCAGGTCGACCACGGCGTCGCCGGCGGCCCGGGGCAGCAGCGTGCGGGTCAGCCCCGCCTTCGCGCGCAGCTCGGCGCGGCGGTCGAGCGCCGCCAGCCAGTCCGCCACCGTCACCCCCACGCCGCCCGGGCCGCTCGTCGTCGGCTGCTTCCGCCGGGCGAAATTACCACCCGCCGGACCTGGCCCGGCGCGTCCACCCCGGCGCCGCCGGCCCGGCACGCTGGCCGTTTCTCCCGGCCGGGCGGCCTTGTAGGGTACGAGCCATGCCAGAGATCCTCGACCAGGCCCGAACCCAGGTGCTGGAGAACGGCGTCGGTCTCGACGAGGCCGGCGTCCTCGCCGTGCTGAACCTGCCCGACGAGCACCTGCCCGCCGCGCTCCAGCTCGCCCACGAGGTGCGGATGCGCTGGTGCGGCCCCGAGGTGGAGGTCGAGGGGATCGTCTCGCTGAAGACCGGCGGCTGCCCGGAGGACTGCCACTTCTGCTCGCAGTCCGGCCTGTTCACCTCGCCGGTGCGCTCGGTCTGGCTGGACATCCCGTCGCTGGTCGAGGCGGCCAGGCAGACGGCCGCGACCGGGGCGACGGAGTTCTGCATCGTGGCCGCCGTGCGCGGCCCGGACGCCCGGCTGATGAAGCAGATGCGCGAGGGCGTCGCCGCGATCAAGGCCGAGGTCGACATCCAGGTGGCCGCGTCCCTGGGCATGCTCAGCCAGGAGCAGGTCGACGAGCTGGTCGACATGGGCGTGCACCGCTACAACCACAACCTGGAGACCTGCCGCTCCTACTTCCCGAACGTGGTCACCACGCACTCCTGGGAGGAGCGCTGGGAGACGCTGCGGATGGTCCGCGAGTCCGGCATGGAGGTCTGCTGCGGCGGCATCCTCGGCCTCGGCGAGACGGTGGAGCAGCGGGCCGAGTTCGCCGCGCAGCTCGCCGAGCTGGACCCGCACGAGGTCCCGCTGAACTTCCTCAACCCCCGGCCCGGCACCCCGCTCGGCGACCGGCCGGTGGTGGAGGGCAAGGACGCGCTGCGCGCCATCGCCGCCTTCCGGCTCGCGATGCCGCGCACCATCCTGCGGTACGCGGGCGGCCGCGAGATCACCCTCGGTGACCTGGGCACGCGCGACGGCCTGCTGGGCGGCATCAACGCGGTGATCGTCGGCAACTACCTGACCACCCTGGGCCGGCCGGCGACCGCGGATCTCGAGCTGCTCGACGACCTGAAGATGCCGGTCAAGGCGCTCTCCGCGACGCTGTGAGCGCCCGGTGACGACGAGCGACGCGGTGGGCGCCCCGGTGACGACGGGCGACGCGGTGCCGGCGGCGGGCGGCGGGGTGACCGCCGGCCCGTGGTGCGACCGGTGCGGCGAGCCGGCCGACGCCGGTGCCCACGCGGCCTGCCGGGCGGCGCGCGAGTTGGAGCCACCGCGGTACTGCGCGCGCTGCCGCCGCCGGATGAAGGTGCAGGTGCTGCCGGTCGGCTGGGCGGCGGTCTGCGTCGAGCACGGCGAGATCCGGGGCTGAGGGGATGCTGCGGGGCAAGGCGGTCACGCTGCGTCCGGCCACCGCGGCCGACGTGCCGGCGCTCGCCGCGATCCGCGCCACCCCGCAGGTCCGGCGCTGGTGGCGCGGCGGCGACGACCTCGCCGCGGCCGTGCGGGCCGACCTGGCCGACGACGACCTGTCGGTGTACGCGATCGAGCACGACGGCCGGGTGGTCGGCGCCATCCAGTGGTACGCCGAGGACGACCCCGACTACCGGCACGCCAGCCTGGACGTCTTCCTCGACCCGTCGGTGCACGGCCGGGGGCTCGGGCCGGACGCGATCCGCACCCTGGTCCGGCACCTGGTCGAGGCGCACGGGCACCACCGGTTCACCATCGACCCGGCGGCGGCGAACACCCCGGCCGTGCGCAGCTACGCCAGGGTCGGCTTCCGTCCCGTGGGCGTGCTGCGCCGCTACGAGCGCGGCGAGGACGGCCGCTGGCACGACGGGCTGCTGATGGACCTGCTCGCCGACGAGCTCACCGACTGACCGCCCGGCGCCGGCGCCACCACAGCACCGCCCCGGCGACCCCGCCGACCGCCAGCAGCACCAGCACGGCCGGCAGCAGGACGAGCGGCCGGGCCGGGAACGGACGCGGGTCGGGGGCCGTGGCGCCGAACCGGCCTGCCTCCATCAGGTGGCGCGCCACGTCCATCGCCCGCACGCCGTCGGGCGGGTCGAGCAGCACCTGGACGCGCCCGTCGGGGCGCAGCGACACGAGCTGGACGTGGCCGGTCTCCCGGTAGCCGGTGTCGTCCCAGTCGTCGGTCTCCCCCATGGTCACGCCGGGCTCCCGGACGTACCTGAGCGCGACCAGGGCGAGGCCGTTGCGCCAGCCCAGCGCGCGCAGGGCCTGCCCTTCGGCCGGGGGCAGGGCGGGACCGCTGCCGTCCCGGCCGGTCGCCGCGTCGACGTAGCCGGTCCGCCACGTGCGGGCGGCCCGCTGGTCGGCGTCGCACCCGCTCCGGCAGCCGTCGAGACGGAAGACGGCCACCGCCGAGCCGTCGGGGGTGAACGCGCCGACCCCGGCGAGCCGCGCGTCCGGCCCCAGCTCGCGGGACCAGGCGACCGCGCCGGAGCGGTCCAGCATGGTCAGCTCGCCGCCGGCGTCGACGGCGATCCGGGTGCCGTCCGGGGAGAACGCGGCCAGCGACCCGGTACGCAGGTCCCACCGGTTGCCGAGTTCGCCCCCCAACCGGCGGGCGGCGCCGGTGGCCAGGTCCAGCAGGAGCAGCCGGCTGGGGTGCACCCCGTCGCCGTCGGCGTCGGCGTCGGCGTCGGCGTGGTACAGCACGAGCAGGGCGTCGCCGCCCGGGGCCCAGGCGACCGGGGTGGTGCAGCAGGTGCTGTCCGCCCCGCCGGCGAAGGCCCGCCGGTCGCCGGTGGTGAGGTCGGTGACGTGGATCCACCCGTCGGCGGAACCGTCCGCGACGTACCGGCTGTCCGGAGAGAGCAGCACGTCGATCCCGGCGCTGCGCTCGGCGCCGCCGTAGAGCAGCATGCGGTACTTCCCGCCCATGCCGAGCACCGCCACCTTGCCCTCGTGGTCGATCCCGTCGATGCCACGCAGGCCTGGGTCCGGTGGGACAGTTTCTCAGCCGTCCCAGACGAGGTCGCCGCCGTCGAGCCGGCGGGCGCCGGCGGCGGGCCGGTGCGGGGCGAGCCGTCCGTCGGGCATCAGGTGGACCGCCGGCACGCCGCGCCCCAGCGCGGCCACGTCGGCGATCAGCCGCCGGTGGCAACGCCACCAGACGCTCTCGCTGCACATCACCGCCGTGGTCCGGGCCGCCGCGTCGGCGAGCACCGCGTCCAGCGCCGCCCGGAAGTCGGCGGTACGGGTGTACGCCGCGTACGCCCGGAAGGCGGCGACGGTCCACCAGCTGTCCGGCTCGGCGGTGCCGGCCGGGGTGTGCCGCCGCCCGCCGAGGCGCTGCTCCCAGCGGTAGTCGATCCCGGCCGCCGGTAGCCAGCGCGCCAACTCCTCCCGGCGGACGTCGGGGTTGGTGCGGCTCGCGGGGAACCGCCGCACGTCCACGACGAGGGCGATCCCGGCGCCGGCGAGCAGTTCGCCCAGCCGGGTCCGGTCCGCCGCCCCGTGCCCCACCGTCAGCAGTTCCACGTGGAGGGGATGCCCCGAATCCTGGACAGTTACCGTCCTCGGGAAACGGAAGCTGTCCAAGATCCGCGGGCCGGACGGTCGGGGATCCGGCGGCGCGGGGCCGGAAGGGGGGCGATGGTGGGACGGATGTGGCCCATCCTTCCCGCCGACGAGGCCGACGCGCTCGACTGGCTGGCGTTCGACCAGGCCGGCGTCGTCACCACCGCCCAGGCGACCCGGCTGCTGACCGAGGGCACCGTACGCGGACACGTCCGCTCCGGGCGCTGGCGCTCGATCTGCCGGGGCGTCCTGCTCACCGGCAACGGCCGGCTGACCCGGGACCAGCAGTTGTGGGTGGCCGTGCTCGCCACGGGTCCCGGGGCCGTGCTGGCCGGCGCGACGGCTGCCGCCGAGGCGGGCGTACGCGGGCTGCGGCCTGATCCTCTGCACGTGCTCGTGCCGGCGCACCGGCGGGCGGGCCGCACCGTGCTGGGCCGGCTGCCGATCGACATGCCGGCGGTCGTCGTGCACCGCACGTCGGTGCTGCCGGTGGCGCATCTCCAGCGCGCCCGTCCGCCGCGTACCTGCACCGCCCGGGCACTGGTGGACGCGGCCGGCTGGGCCCGTACGGTCGATCAGGCGCAGGCGACGCTGGCGGCGGGCTGTCAGCAGCGACGGGTCACGCCGGAGGAACTGTCGGCCGTGGTGGAGGCGCTGCCCCGAGCCCGTCGGCGGGCTTTGATCCGGCAGACCGTGGCCGACATCTCCGGCGGCGCGGAGGCGCTCTCGGAGCTCGACTTCGTCCGGCTCTGCCGCCGCCACGGCCTGCCCGCGCCCGGTCTCCAGCAGCGGCGCGCCGACGCCTCCGGGCGCACCCGGTGGCTCGACGCGTACTGGCGGGAGTGGGGGCTGCACGTGGAGATCGACGGGGCGCACCACATGGACGTCCGGCACTGGGCGGCCGACATGAAGCGCCAGAACGACGTCTGGACCTCCGGGGACCGCATTCTCCGCTTCCCGGCGTGGCTGGTCCGCGCCCGCCCCGACGAGGTCGCCGAGTCCCTCCGCCGTGCCCTCATCGCCGCCGGCTGGCGACCCACGAAGTAAATCTTGGACAGTTCCCGCACTTCGCGAACGGGTACTGTCCAAGATCCGCGTGACCGGCGAGCGTCAGGGGACGGCGGGGTGCCGTGAGAGCCCGGCGGGCTGCGGGCTGGGCGGTGTGGGGTCGTGTGAGAGCCCCGGCGGGCCGGGGCCCGGGGTGGTGTGGGTGCCGTGACGGGCGGCCAGGAGGGACCGGTCCCGGCGCGGGCGCCGGGAGGGAGCGTCGGCGGGGCCGAACGCGTTACGTCGACACGCCTGCGAAGAGTGAGAAATCCCGACGCCGAGCCGCTCTATCCTGCCACGTCGCCGCTGCTCAGGCCGATCGACCGATGTCCACGACCGTCACGCATTGTGCGATCATGTGCTGTCCCCTCGATCAACTCCAGAGGAGTCCTCATGGCACACCGTCGGCGCGTGGTGCGCGCTGCCGTTTCCACCGTCGCCACCACGGCCTGTCTCGCGCTCGCCACCCCCGCCTGGGCCAGCAGCACGGCCCCGCTCCACCCGGACCACAAGGGCTCGACGGCGGCCGCCTTCCAGCAGGAGTGCGACGACGAGCGCTTCGACGACCTCGCGGCCGGCCAGGACGGGTGGCACTTCGTGCTTCCCGGCGGCGGGAAGTCCGGGAGCTTCGAGAGCATCACCCTGACCTTCGACAACGGCACCGGCCCGGTGACCGTGAAGGTGCCGGACGCCTCCGACGCCTACCCCGACTACTTCTACTCCGCGGGCGGCCGGGTCATCCACGCCTACGTGTTCACGCCGGCCGGATGGACCCTGGTCGACGGCACCGCCACGATCAGCGGCGAGGCCGACAAGTTCAACCTGAGCCACACCTGCGCCGGCACCGCCCCGACGCAGTCGCCGTCCCCCAGCCCGTCGGTGCCGACCTCCCCGTCGCCGTCCACCTCGGTGTCGCCCTCGACGTCGGTGTCCCCGTCGGAGTCCACCTCCCCGAGCGGGTCCGTCTCGCCGTCGGAGTCGGTCTCCCCGTCGGGCTCCGTCACGCCGTCGGAGAGCACCGGCGGCAGCGGTGGCGGCAACGACGACGAGAACGAGGGCGGCCTGCCGCTGACCGGCGTGGCGACGACCAGCATCGCGCTGGGCGGCCTCGTCCTGATCGGCGGCGGCGCGCTGCTGATGCTGCGCCGCCGGCGCGACAACATCACCTTCACCAGCTGATCCCACCCAGCACCCGACCGGCCGCCGGACACCTCGTCCGGCGGC
>NZ_JBFAVI010000192.1:0-12924 GCF_040679695.1 Micromonospora sp. NPDC052213 | reverse complement strand
GCTGCGCTCCGCGCCCTCAGCCGGCTGCTACGCCAACCTACTGAGCCCATTGAGGCGGCGGTCACCGGCGGGGCGCCCGCGCCGAGGCGGGCCCGCGGCGCGACGGCCGCGGCCAGGTGCGCCCGCCACTCGCCGGTGGCGTGCTGGTCGACCGCGACGTAGTGCGCGCCCAGCCGCAGCACACCCAGCACCGCGACCGCCTCGGCCGCCGAGCGCGGCACCTCCAGGATCACCGCGTCGCCGGCGCGCACGCCGTGCGCGTGCAGCAGCCGCGCCTGCGCGACCGCGTGGTCGTGCAGCTCGCGGTAGGTCAGCGTGAGCCCGGCGTGCGGGTCGACCAGCGCGATCCGTTCGCCCGTGGCCTCCGCGTGGGCCGCGAACCGGCTCCACACGTCGTCGGTGGTGTCGTGCGGCCCGCCCGCGCCCAGCGACCGCAGCCGGGCGTGCTGCCCCGCCGACAGGGTCGTGACGTCGCGCAGGGCCGCGTCCGGGTCGGCGGCCATCTGCCGCAGCGCCGCCTGGAACGACTCGGCCAGCTCCCCGGCGTCGGCGGCGGTGAGCGCCGACGTGGCGTACTCCAGGGCGAAGCGGGGGCGTTCGGACCACGACTGGAGGTAGAGCAGCGCGTCGAACACGGCGCCGTGGCAGTGGCCCTCGTGCACCCGCCAGGTGCGCCCGCCCGCGACCAGCTCGTCGGGCACCAGCTCGTGGTGGGCGGCGAAGCCGAGCTGCGCGAGCGGGTTGCGGCCCGGGTCGGTGGTGACGCCGAGCCCGGAGACGACCCGCTCGAACGGCACGTCGGCGTCGGCAGCCGCCTCGGCCATCGCGTCGGCCACGCCGCGTACGTGGTCGCGCACGCTGACGTCGTCGGGCGCGGCGCAGCGCACCGGGACCGCCCGGGTGCACAGGCCCACGATGGCGTCCATGCCCGCCTCGAACCGGCCCGCCGCAGGCACCCCGAGCACCAGGTCGGTCAGGCCGGCGCGGCGGGACGCGGCCAGCGCCCACGCCGCCATGGCCACCGACGTCACCGTCACCCGGCAGTGCCGGGCCAGCTCGGTCGCGGCCTGTGCCGCCTCGGCGTCGAGGTGGAAGGGCAGGCGCGCGCCGCGCCCGTCGGCCTCGACGACCGGCGGCAGGTCGGTGGGCAGCGCCACCGTCCACGGCGCGCCGTCCAGCCGGGCCGCGATCCGGGCCAGCGCCTCGTCCACCGCCCCGGCCTTCTCCCGCACGGCGAGCCGCGAACCGATCCAGTCGGGCGACGGCGCGGGGCCCGCCGGACCGGCGCCGGCGTAGCGCTCGGCGAACTCGCGCCAGAGCACGCCGATGCTCCAGCCGTCGCTGATCGTGTGGTGCACCAGCATGGTGAGCAGGTCCCGCTGCCCGGCACGGGTCAGCACGAAGACGACCGGCGGCTGCTCGAAGGGGCGCAGCAACCGCGCGGCCGACCGGCCGTAGAGGTCGTGCACGGCGCGTACCGGGTCGTCGCCGGGAAGCGTCTGGTGCAGCAGCCGGGGCTCGTACGGCGCGGGCAGCACGATCCGGGCCTGGCGTGGGTCGCGGACGAACCGGGTACGCAGCGCCTCGTGGCGGGTCGCCAGCTCGCGCAGCGCCGCGCGGGTCCGGGCCGCGTCGAGCGGCCCGTCCGCCTCGAGGGTGAACATCAGGTGGTACGGCGCGTCCTGGTCGAGCAGGTGCGCGGCCAGCATGGACCGCTGGCCGGGCAGCAGCTCCAGCTCGGTGGGCCGCCCGGCGGCCGGCGGCGGCGCGGTGTCCACGTGGTCCACCGCGCCGGCCAGTGCCTGCGCCAGCGGCAGCGCCGACAGCAGCCGGGCGCTGTCCACGTGCGCGCGCAGCTCCCGCTGGCCGAGCGAGACCAGCGCGATGGCCTGCAGCGAGGTGCCGCCCAGGCCGACGAACGACTCGGTGGCCGCCGCGTTCCGGAGGTGTTCGGGGGTGAGGCCGAGCACCTGCGCGGCGAGCGGCGCCCAGGCGGTGAGGTCGGGGGCGGCCATCAGACGCTCTCCGCCACGGGCCTGTCCAGCGGCACCTGGCCGGCGATGTCGCGCAGGTCGGCGAAGCGGGGGTTCTCCAGCACGTGGCCGAACATCACCGCGAGGTTGAGTTCCTGGCGGATCAGGGTGCTCAGCCGCAGCGCGCTGAGCGAGTGGCCGCCGAGGTCGAAGAAGTCGTCCTCGTCGTCGACGGTGTCGACGCCGAGCACCTCCGTCCACAGCTGTTCGAGCTCGGCCACCCAGGTCCGGTCGGTTACGTCGCGCATCAGTGGTGCCTCTCTGTGTCCAGTCGGGTCGCGGGGGCGTCCAGGTAGTGCCGGGTGGCCGCGAAGGGATAGGTGGGGGCGGGCACGCGGCGCCGGCCGGCGTCGTGCGCGGGGTCCCAGGCGTCGACGACGCCCAGTTGCCACAGCGCGCCGACGGTCGCCAGCAGCCGGGCGTGCCGGTCGGCGGGCAGCGCGGGCTGGTCCGGGCCCAGGTGCGGGGTGACGCTCGTGCCGACCTCGATCCAGAGCACCTGGTCGAGGTCGACGGGCAGCGTCGCCGGCGCGGGCGGTTCGGCCGCCTGCGCCCGCCAGTACGCGAGGTCGTCGTACTCGGTCAGCGGCTCTCCGCCGGAGGTGTGGACGGGCAGGTCGGGCGGGCCGAACCGGCTGCCGTCGACGTCGGCGCCGCGGATCAGCGCCAGCGCGTCCGCGACGGACATGGTCCCGGCCACGACCGCGCAGGCCACCACGCCGAGACCGACGCCGGCCAGGGCGCGCGGCGCCACGCCCCGGCTGCGCAGCGACCGCGCCAGGCCGACGCAGGCCAGCAGCCGGGTGCAGCGCTCCCGGACGGCCTCGTCGAGGTCGCGCCCGCGCAGCAGCGCCACACCCTCGTCGACGACCTGGCGGTACACCGGGTCGGCGTCGTAGTTGGGCCGGTTGCCGGTCAGCTCGCCGGCCCCGGTGAGGTGCAGCGCCACACCACGTGCCCGCGCCTTGGCCGCGACCTGCCGGACCGTCGGCGGCGAGGCGTGCGCCCCGGTCAGGAACGCGGCCCGCCACGGCAGCTCCGCCCGGCCGGTCCGCAGCGTGTACGCGAGGTCGGCCAGTTCCCCGGGCGCGGTCCCGGCCACACACGCGACGGCGCGGTCCAGGCTGTCCTGCGCCGCGGCGGCGGTCTTGGCGGAGACCAGGACCAGCTCGGTGACGTGGCGGCGCGGCCGGGGCCGGACGGCCGGGGCCTCCTCCAGCACGACGTGGGCGTTGGTGCCGCCGATGCCGAAGGCGCTGACCCCGGCCCGGCGTACGCCGTCGATCGGCGTCCACGGCCGGGCCGCCGCCGGCAGCTCGAACACCGAACCGTCCAGCCGGACCGCCGGGTTGGGCGTGGCGAGGTGGGCGATCGGCGGGATCACGCGGTGCTTCAGCGCCAGCACCGTCTTGATCAGGCCGATCACCCCGGCGGCGGTGTCCAGGTGCCCGACGACCGACTTGGCCGCGCCGAGCGCGCAGGGCGCCCGGTCGGGCCGCTCGCTGTCGAAGACCTGCCGCAGCGCCGCCACCTCGATCGGGTCGCCGAGCGCGGTGCCGGTGCCGTGGGTCTCGACCAGGCCGATGGTGTCCGGGTCGACGCCGGCCACGCTCAGCGCCGCCGAGATCACGCCGGCCTGGCCGGTGGGGCCGGGCGCGGTGAAGCCCGCCTTGCGGGCGCCGTCGTTGTTGACCGCGCAGCCGCGGATCACCGCGTGCACGGTGTCGCCGTCGCGCAGCGCGTCGGCGAGTCGCTTGAGCACCACCACGCCCGCGCCGTCGCCGGGCACCGTCCCGTCGGCCGCGGCGTCGAAGGCCCGGCACCGGCCGTCGGCGGAGAAGATCCCGCCGGGCTCGTGCAGGTGCCCGCGCCGCGTCGGCGGGGCCACCGTGGCGCCCCCGGCCAGCGCCAGGTCGGCGTCGTACGTCAGCAGGGCCTGCGCCGCCTGGTGCACCGCGACCAGCGACGTCGAGCAGGCGGTCTGCAGCGTCAGCGCCGGGCCCTGCAGGTTCAGCTTGTACGCGATCCGGGTGCTGGCGAAGTCCTTGTCGCTGCCGATGATCAGCCCCAGGCCGCCGGCCGCCTCGACGGCGCGCTCGTCGGGCCACACGTTGTCGAGCAGGTAGACGTTCAGGCCGGTGCCGACGTACACCCCGATGCGGTTGCCGTCGGCGGCGACCGGCGGGTGGCCGGCGTGCTCCAGCGCGGCCCAGGCGCACTCCAGCAGGATCCGCTGCTGCGGGTCCATCAGCGTGCTGTCCGACGGCGAGTAGCTGAACAGCCGGTGGTCGAAGCAGTCCGCGTCGCGCAGCACCGCCCGGGCGGGCACGAAGTCGGGCCGCTCCACCAGGTCCTTCGGCACGCCCCAGCCGACGAGCTGCTCGGGGGTGAAGAACGTGACCGCGTCGATGCCGTTGACCACGTGGTGCCAGAACAGGTCCAGGTCGCGTCCGGCGCCCGGGACACGGACGGCCATGCCGACCACGGCCACCGCCGCGCTGTCGTCGAACTCAGCCACGGTTGCCTCCCCCGGCCCGGCGGGCGGCGAGCAGGGCGCGGCCCTGGTGGCGCTGCGCCGCGTACGCGTCGGCGATCACGGGGGCCGCCTGCTGCAGGTGCGCGGCGCAGCCGGCGACCGTGCCGGCGCGGAACAGGTCCGTCACGGAGACCTCCAGGCCGTCCTCGGAAAGCCGCTGCTGCAACGCGATCAGCGCGAAGCTGTGCCCGCCCAGGTCGAAGAAGTTGTCGTGCAGCCCGATGTCGCCCCGGTCGAGCACCTCGCCCCAGGCAGCCCGGATCCGCTCCTCCAGCCCGGTGCCGGCGGTGTGCTCGCGTCGCGTGGCGGGTGCGGCGGCCGTGCGCGCGGCGCGGCTGTCGGCCAGCAGTCGGGCGGTGTCCACCTTGCCGTGCGCGGTGAGCGGGATCGCCGCGACGGCCAGGATCCGCGACGGCACCATGTACGCCGGCAGGATCGCCCGCACGTGGGCGCGCAGCTCGCGTTCGGCGTCGGGGCCGACCTCGCCGACGACGAAGGCGACCAGTTGGTCGTTCTCGGCCGCGACGGCGCACGAGCGCACCGCCGGGTGGGTCAGGAAGGCGCCCTCGACCTCGGCCAGCTCGACGCGGTAGCCGCGCAGCTGCACCTGGGTGTCGTTGCGGCCGAGGTACACCATGTTCCCGCCGACGCCCCACTTGACGACGTCGCCGGTCCTGTACATGACGCCCCCGCCGTACGGGTCGGGCAGGAAGCGCGCCTCGGTCAGCTCCGGGTTGTCCACGTAGCCGTGCGCGACGAGCACGCCGCCGCAGTACAGCTCGCCGGGCACGTTGAGGCCGGTGGGCCGCAGGTCCTCGTCCAGGACGTAGCAGCGCCCCGACGGCAGCGGCACACCGATGTCGCCTTCCGTGACCCGGGCCAGCTCGCCGGTGGGCACCTCGACGATCGTGACGTGGATGGTGCCCTCGGTGATGCCGTACATGTTGACGAACACCGCGCGCATGCCCGGCGCGCCGGCGACCAGCGACGTGACCCGCGACCAGCTCAGCGCCTCGCCGCCGAGGACGACGTAGCGGATGCTGGAGACCTCGTCCGCGCCCAGCAGCCGCAGGTACGGGGGCAGCAGCCGGTACAGCGCGCCCGGGGTCTGGAACACCACGGTGACGGCCTCGCGGCGCACCAGCGCGGCGAGCCGCTCCCGGTCCACCAGGTCGGCCTGGTCGGCGATGACGAGCCGGCCGCCGGTGCTCAGCGCCCCCCACATCTCCCACACCGAGGCGTCGAACGAGAACGAGCTGGCGGCCAGCCACACGTCGTCGGCGGTGATGTCGAGGCCGGCGGGGGTGGGGCTGTTCAGCGCGTCCAGGCCGCCGTGCCCGACGATGACGCCCTTGGGCACGCCCGTGGAGCCCGAGGTGTAGATGACGTACGCCTGGTCGCCCGGCCCGGGGAACGTCTCGGCGACCACGGACGTCCCGTCGAGGGTGTGCGCGTCGGCCATCCGGATGTCGCGGCCCCGCGTCAACGCGGCGGCCGCGTCCGCGGTGCCGGCCTCCACCAGCATGATCGGCATGGCGGCGCTGGCCGTGATCAGATCGAGGCGCTGCTGCGGATACTCCGGGTCCAGCGGCACGTAGACGCCGCCGAGCTTCCAGACGCCGAGGATCGCCGCGATGACCGCGGGCGAACGGCGCAGCAGCAGCCCGACCCGGTCGCCGCGCCGCACGCCCCGGTCGGCCAGGCCCGCCGCGATCCGCCCGGCCCAGCGGTCCAGTTCGGCGTAGGTGACCTCCACGTCCCGGTGGCGCACCGCCACGGCGTCCGGGGAGTTCGCCACGTGCCCGGCGAACCGGCGCAGCACCGACGGGTGGTCGACGGGCTCCTCCGGGATCGGCGGGTTCAGCCCGGCGGTCAGCAGCAGCCGCTCGGCCTCGTCCACCATGGACGGCTCGGCGCCCGGCTCGTCGACGACCGACCGGAGGAAGGACAGGTAGTGCGTGAGCAGCGTCGCGACGGTCTCCGGGGTGAACAGCTCGGTGCTGTACTCGGCGCGCAGGAACGGCGCGGCGGTGGACACGTCGAGGGTCAGCCCCAGGTCGAACTTGGTGACGTCGACCTCGACGTCGACCTCGGTCAGCTTCACCCCGTCGAACTCCGGGAACGCGAACGGGAAGTTCTGCACCGTCAGCGAGGTCTGGAACAGCGGCGCGTGGCTGAGCTGCCGCTCCCCCACGGTGGCCCGCACGATCTGCTCGAACGGCACGTCCTGGTTGGCGAACGCGGCCATGCTGGCCCGGCGGGCCCGCTCGACCAGCTCGGCGAAGCCCGGCCGGCCGGACACGTCGAGCCGGATCGGCAGCGTGTTGACCAGGCAGCCGACGATCCGCTCCTCGGCCTCGTCCATCCGGTTGGCCACCGGCACCCCGACCACCACCTCGTCCTGGCGCGCGTACCGCGACAGCACCGAGGCGTACGCGGCCAGCGTCACCGCGAACAGCGTCGTGCCCCGCGACCTGGCCCAGGCGGTGAGCCGCTCGACCAGCTCGGGCTCGACGGGGCGGCGCAGCACCGCGCCGCGGGCGCTGAGCACGCTCGGCCGGGGGAAGTCGGTGGGCAGCGCGAGCTGCGGGACGTCCCGCAGCTCGGCGCGCCAGAAGTCCAGTCCGGAGCTGTCGCGTTCCCAGGACTCGCGTTGCCGCCGCGCGTACGCCAGGTAGGACTCCGCCGGTTCGGCGTACGCGGCGGCATCCGGGCCGGACACCGCGGCGTTGTACTCGGCGGCGAGGTCGCGCAGCAGCAGGCCCACCGACCAGCCGTCGCAGGCGATGTGGTGCACCAGCACGGCGAGGGTGTGCTCGTCGGGGCCCCAGGAGCGCAGGAAGGCGCGCAGCACCGGCCCGTCGCCGAGCCGGAACGGGCGCCGGGCCTGTTCGGCCACGAGGGCGTGCAGGAAGGTCTCCTGGGTGTCCCGGTCGGCCCGCCCACCCGCCTGGACGTCGATGTCCGCGTGCGGGGTGGCCGACACCCGCTGGGTGAGCACACCGTCGACCAGGGCGAACGTGGTGCGCAGCGCGTCGTGCCGGGCGACGACGCGGGTCAGTGCCCCGCGCAGCGCCTCGGGCCGCAGCGCGCCCTGCAGGTGGACCGCGAAGGCCACCACGTACGCCGGATTGCCGGGCTGGAGCTGGTTGAGGAAATAGAGCCGTTCCTGAGCGAAGGAAGCACGACCGGTACGAACCATGCATCGATCGTGGTCTGCCGGACGTCCCGCCCGGCAGAGCGACCTTCCCCGCCCCGCCAGGGAAAACCTCCCGGTCGGGTGCCGGACACCGCAGGCCGTCGCCGGACACGAGTCGGCCCCCGGTCCGGCGGGTCAACCGTCGGACCGGGGGCCGGTCAGGCTGGGCACGCCAGGCGGGTCCCGACAGGACCGGCCGGCGGATGGCGGAGAGGGACGGTTCGACTGCTCGGGCCGTGCGGGCCCGGCCTGGAGCGGCGCGTGGGGTGGCCGGCAGGTGCCGACCACCCCACAGTGCTCTGTGGACGGTCAGAGGCCGCCGGTAAAGGCCAGCCGGTTGGGCGTACCGGCCAGGTCGCCCTGGACCACGCCGGTGGTGGCGTTGCCGACCAGCCAGCTGTGCAGGGTGGCCTGGGAGGCGTCACCGTTCACGCTCTTGTAGAGCGCGGCGATGCCCGCGACGTGCGGGGTGGCCATCGAGGTGCCGTTGAAGACGGCGGTGGTGTTGTTCGGCTGGGTCGACAGGATCGCCGAGCCGGGAGCGTAGAGGTCGACGCAGGCGCCGGTCGAGGAGTAGCTGGCCCGGGCGTCGGTGTTGGTCGACGCGGCGACGGCCACCGCGGCGGTCACCGCCCGGGGCAGCCGGTCGCAGGAGTCCGCGCCGGTGTTGCCCGCCGAGGTGGCCAGGAAGACACCGGAGTTCATCATCCCGGTGATCGCGGCGGCCATCGTGTCGGAGTAGGTCCAGTTCCACGAGGTGTTGGCCACCGCCGGCTTCGCCGCGTTGGCGGTCACCCAGTCGATCGCGGCGATGGTCGCCGAGGTCTTGCCCGAGCCCTGGCAGTTGAGGATCTTCACGGCGTGCAGCCGGACGCCCTTGGCCACCCCGTACGTCTTCGAGCCGATCGTGCCGGCGACGTGGGTGCCGTGCCCGTCGCAGTCGGTGTTGCGCCGGTCGATGGCGTTGTAGTCGAAGCTCGCCCGGCCCTCGAAGTCCGGGTGGGTCACGTCGATGCCCGAGTCGATGACGTAGGCGTGCACACCGGAGCCGGTGGCGGTCGTGGTGTAGCTGTTGGACAGCGGCAGCGTGCGCTGGTCGATGCGGTCCAGGCCCCAGGACGGCGGGTTGGCCTGGGTGCCCTCGGCGACACCGTCGAGCCAGGCGTCCTGCTCGACGGCGAGCACCGCGGGATCGCGGCGCAGTGCCTGCACCTGCCCGGCGGTCAGCTCGGCGGCGAAGCCGTTGACAGCCCGTTCGTAGACGAACCGCGGGTTGACCGACAGGGCACGGGCGATGCCACGCGGTTCGGCGCCCGGGCGCAGCCGGACAATGTACTCGCCGGGCACCGGCCGCACGCCGGGCGCGGCGGAGGCCGCGTTCACCGGTGCGGACGACGTGGACGCGGGTGCCGCCGCAGCCGGTACGGCGACCAGGGTGCAGCCCGCCGCCACCAGCGAAGCCATCAGGACTCTTGATCTCACATTGCCTCCCAGACTGACCCGGTGTCATCACTGGATGACGCCGCGGTGAAGAGGCACGCTAGTCGGAGCAGTGTCGAGCGTCAATGCCTTCCTCGCCCGACGGACCGGAGGACAGGGTGGCGGACGACCGGTCGTGCCATCGACTGTCGCGCCGGGCCCGGCGACGAACGCCACCGAGCCCGACGGGGCAACGACTAGTATTCGCCGCGCCCGAAGGCGGCCAGCTCCGCGGAGTGGCCGGGGTTGCTGACGTACGTTGCCCCGATCGGGGCGGTCACC
Source organism: Micromonospora sp. NPDC052213 (assembly GCF_040679695.1). NCBI lineage: Bacteria > Bacillati > Actinomycetota > Actinomycetes > Micromonosporales > Micromonosporaceae > Micromonospora > Micromonospora sp. NPDC052213. The sequence continues at coordinate 3,395 of NZ_JBFAVI010000192.1, read as the reverse complement.
CGGCACCACATGTCCAGCCGTTCCACGTCGATGCCGGCCGCCGCGGCCAGCTCGTCGCGGCGGCGCACCATCTCCGCGCGGTCCAGGCCCTCCAGCACGTAGTCGACCGCGTCGAAGCACGGGTCGCCGGCGCAGGCCATCGGGTCGATGGCGACCAGACCCTTCGCGCCGCCGCTGAGCACGTTGCCCAGGTGCAGGTCGCCGTGCAGCAGCACGGTGTCGGTGGGCACCGCGAACAGCTCGTCGCGCAGCCGCTTCGACCCGGCGAGGTCGGCGCCCCGCCGCGCCGCCGAGTTGAACAGCACGTCGATCCAGTCCTCCAGCCGCCGCGGCGCGGCGGCCGGGTCCCCGGCGCCGTGCAGGTCGTTGAGGAACGCGGCGTACTCCCGCGGCGACGGCGGCTGCGGCATCTTCTCCACCAGCGTGCCCGGGTGGATCGACTCCAGCAACACGGCGCCCTTGGCGGCCGCCAGCACCGCCGGCACCCGCCCGCCGGGCGCGAACTGGCGCAGCATGTCGACCTCCTCCCGTACGGCGTAGCTGTCGGGCGACAGTTTCAGCACCGCGTCGCCCTGGGGGCCGCGGCACCGGAACACCACCGAGGAGTTGCCGGACTTGAGCCGGTCGCCGAGGTCGAGCTGCCACTGTGCGACGAGCTCGTCCAGTCGCTGGGGCAGCGTGCCGACCCAACGGTGCGCCGCCTTGCCGAACCGCGGCTCCAGCCGGTCCGCGATCGCTTCCAGATCCAGGGTCATCACGCTCACCTCTCCATCGATCGCGCGCCGGCGCAGGCGGCCGAGCCGCCCACCCCCGGCAGGGACATGGCGCCACGCCTACGGGCCAGCGGCACGCCGCCACCGGACACCGTGTCGAGACTCGACCCGTACGGCCCGGGGCGCTCCAGCCTGGCCTTGCGGGCGACCTCGATCGCCTCGTGCCGGTCCGACACGTTCAGCTTGCTGAAGATGGTCGAGATGTGGTTGCTGACCGTCTTCGGCGAGAGGTTCAGCCGCGTGGCGATCGCCACGTTGCGCATGCCCGACGCGATCAGTTCCAGCACCTGCCGCTCACGCGTCGTCAGCTCCGGGAAGAGCTGCTGGTTGCGCGGCTCGCGACCCAACCGCCCGATGAGTTGGTCGGCCACCCGGGGGCCGAGGATCACCTCGCCCGTCGCGATGCCCCGGATCGTCCGCACGATGCCGTCGCCCGGGCAGCTCTTGAGCACGTAGCCCCGCGCGCCCGCCCGCATGGCCGCGAAGACCGCCGCCTCGTCCTCCACGGCGGTGAAGACCAGTACGGCGGTCGAGGGCGACATCCGGGCGATCTCCTGCAGCGTCACTCCCACCTGGAAGCCCGGCAGCTCGATGTCGAGCACGAGCACGTCGGGGCGCAGCGACGCCGCGTATGTCATCGCCTCCCGCGTGGTCCCCGCCTCGGCGACCACGCTGACCTCAGCCGAGGAGGACAGCAGGGCGTGCAGGCCCCTGCGTACCACCGGCTGAGCGTCGGCCAGCACCACCGTCACGGTGCGAGGTTTTGCCTCGTCCGCGACACTTCCCGGACCCCGCCTCATCGTATGAGCCAGTTCCGAGGTCGAGCCAACGCTGACCATTACGACACCTCACCCCGTCCTAACCGGCCCGCGACGCCTCCCTTCCGGAGGCGTCGCGGAAGCGCCGACCTCCGCGTCGGCGTGAACATCTACTGACGGCGAACAGAACAACACACGAAGTCAGTCGGACGGAAGCCATGTCAATCTTCTGACGTATTTTCCGAAATCAATTTAATACGACCATCGGTGACCCTTCTCGACCGACGGAGCAGGCCGCGACAGACCGGGAATGCCGGGACGATGTACCCGCAGGTCCCGCCTCCGCGCCGCACGCCAGGCACACGGCGCCCACCCGGATCAGGCCGGGCGCCTAGCGCACCGCGCGCCGGACGTCCAGCGGAAAGTTCCCTGCCCACCCGGGAAGTCGTCCCGACCCCGGTCCGCCGAACGCCCTGTCCCGCCCGGCTTCGCCGCCGCGAGGATTGTCGCCGGCCGCTCCACCACACAAGGATGTGCGAATATGCCCTTGTCACGAATGATTGATTTTTCATCCCGTTTGGTGCCGACCGATCCGCTGCGCAGGAAACTGATCGCGATCCGGCTGGCCGAATCGATCGGCAAGGGAGTCTTCCTCAGCGGCAGCGTCGTCTACTTCACGCTCCGCGTCGGCCTCGACCCCAAGCAGGTCGGCCTGGGCCTGTCCGCCGCCGGCCTGTCCGCCTTCATCTCGTCGGTCGTGTTCGGCGTGATCGCCGACCGGGTGGGGGCGCGCAGGCTGCTCGTCATGCTGTTCGCCGCGCTGACGGTGGGCTTCGGGCTCTACGCCCTGGTGGACAACGCGGTCCACTTCTTCGCCCTGGTGGTCGCCGTCGGCTTCATCGAGTACGGCACCGGCCCGACCAACGGGGCCCTCGTCGGCAACCTCGTGCCCGCCGAGGAACGGGTCAAGCTCAAGGCGATGATGCGGTCGGTGTTCAACATCGGCTTCAGCATCGGCATCGGGGTGGCCGCCGTCGCCGCGCTCGACCAGCGGCTGCTCGTGCTGATCCCGCTCACCACCGCCGCGCTCATGGCCAGCGCCGCGCTCCTGGTCACCCGCCTGCCCGACGTGCCGTCGCGTCCCGTCCCGGTGGGCTTCAAGCGCTTCGCCGCCGTACGCGACCCGCGCTTCCTCTCCGTCATCGGCGTCTCGACGGTGCTCGCCTCCCACGTCACCGTCATCCTGGTCACGATGCCGCTGTGGGCGCTCAACCGCACCTCGCTGCCGCACTTCCTGATCCCGTTGCTGCTCATCTTCAACACGGTGTTCGTCATCCTGTTCCAGGTACGGGCCAGCCGGGGCGCGGACACCGTGGAAGGGGCCGGCAGGCTCGCGCGGCGCTCCGGCTACTGGCTGGCCGGCGGCTGCGCGGTGATCGCGGTGACGGCCCTGGACGACAACGTGGTGCTGGTGTCCGTCGCGATCGTCGCCGCGGTGCTGATCCTGTCGGTGGCCGAGGTGATGCAGGCCGCCTCGGGTTGGGGTCTCGCGTTCGGCCTCGCCCCCGAGCACGCGCAGGGCGAGTACCTGGGCGCGTTCGACCTGCACGTGATCACGCAGAACATCATCGGCCCGGCCGTGCTGTCCGGCCTGGTCATCGCCTTCGGGTTCTGGGGCTGGCTCGGCATCGCGGTCGCCGCGCTGGTGGCGTCGGCGCTGATCATCCCGGTCGCGCACCGCAGCCAGGCCACCCTCGTCCCGGAAACGGCCTCCGCGACAAGCCCGTGAACGGCGGCCCGACCACCGAGAGGGCCCAGCACCACGCGGCCGGCGGGGGGGGGGGCCGGGGGGGGGGGGCCCCGC
>NZ_JBFAVI010000191.1:0-12942 GCF_040679695.1 Micromonospora sp. NPDC052213 | reverse complement strand
GGCTGGTCGGCGCCCACCGGCACCGGTGCCGGGCGGGGCGGGCGTGGGGGCGAGGTGCCTCAGGCGGCGGCGTGCGGTTGCGGCCGGGAGCCGCGCAGCACCCGGAGGATCATGCTGGGGCGCATCAGCGCCTCGAGCGGATCGACCAGGCCGGCGGAGCGCATGAACTGCTCGGTGACGGCGGCGTCGCGGGTGGCGGCGATCTGGACGCGGTACATGTACGCCTGCATCAGCTTGAGCATCGGCGTCCGGTTGCCCTCGACACCGGGGAAGCTCAGGTTGATCCCCTCGGTCATGTCCCAGGCGGGGTCGATGATCCGGCCGACCTCGCGCATGAAGTCCAGCGAGCCGGGTGGGGCCCCGAGGCGCAGCCGGTCCCGCAACGCCAGCGCCTGCAGGGCGGCGAGGCTCTGCGCCTGGGCGAAGACCGGGTTCGGGGTGCACACCGCGTCGCCGAGCACGATCAGTCGCTCCGGGAACCGGGACATCCGGTCGTAGCGGCGCCGCAGCGTGGTCGGGAATCGGAACAGCACCGGGTCGTCGAGCGGCTCGGCTTCGATGATCGCCTCGTGGATCTCCTTCGCCGCCAGCGTCTTGACGAACGCGTTGAAGCCGTCCGGGTCGGTCGGCGGGTGGTCGCCCAGGAGGCCGTAGGCGGTCAACTCCACCAGGCCGCTGTCGGTCTTGGTGAAGATGGCGCCGCGGGGCAGGGTCGGGTTCGCCACCGCGATGATCGAGTGGTCGGTGCCGAACGGGTCGGTACGCAGCCGGTAGTGCCGGGTCACGTAGCCCAGACCAATTTTCGTGCCCTCCTCCTCGACGCGCGGGTAGCCCAGGGCTTCCAGCCACACCGGCGTGCGGGAGCCACGGCCGGTGGCGTCGACGACCAGATCCGCCTCCAGCGTCTCCTCCGCGCCGCCGTCACGCCGCTGGACCCGGGCCCCGGTCACCCGGGACCGGTCGGGGCTGGTGGAGAGGCCGGTGATGTCGTAGCGCTCCATGAAGGTCACGTTCCCGAGGGCCTGCACCCGCTCCCGGACGTGCGCCTCCATGATCGGCCGTCGCGCGCCCACGTTGGTGAGGCCAGCGCGGACCTGCTTGAGGGGCTTGCCGTTGAAGTACCACCGCACCGTGCCGGACAGGTCGGTCTGCGGGCACCCGGCGCTGATCATCTGCGCGGTGATCTCGGGGAAGAGCTCCTCCATGGCGCGGGCGCCGCGGGCCAGCAGGCCGTTGATGTGCCGTGCCTGAGGCGCGCCCCGACGCGCCTCGCGCACGCCGAGGAGCTCGTCCCGGTCGACGACGACCACCTCGCGGTAGCTTTCCGACAGGGCGCTGGTGGCGAAGAGCGACGTGATGCTGCCCCCGAGCACCACGGCACGTTCTCCGACGAATTTGCTCATTGACATTCGTCTCCCTTGGGTAATGAACGATTGCGACACGTCGACGGGAAACCGTTTCGGCGTCCGAGCGGCGTCGAATCGCCATCCGGGCCGGCTCTGTGTGGGATCGTTTCAGTCAGGGCGTTCGGCGAGCATCTTCCTGACTGCCCTTGACACCCGGTGACCTGCTGCTCGTTGCGGGGCGAGCGGCCAGGGTCGAAAACGGTGGACGCGGCACCGAGAAGGGTGCCGGGCCGACGGAATTGCGCGCTATTCGGCGGTGCCCTGCCGTGGGTCGGAAACCGGGGCGTCCCGTTTCGTTCGCGCGGCGGCAGGCGTCGCGTCCGCGTCGGCGATGATGCCCCCCAGCCATGCCGCCGCCACCTCGAGGGGCCCGGTGTCCAGCCGGCAGGGGCGCCGCTGCGCGTCCTGCCGCCGCCCGACCAGACCCGCCCGCTCGAGCACGCGGAGGTGGCGACTGACCGCGGGCATGCTCATGGCGAACGGGGCGGCCAGCTCCGTGACGCTCGCCTCGCCGGACACGAGCCGGGCGAGGATCGCCCGCCGGGTCGGATCGGCCAGGGCGGCGAGGATGCGGCTGAGATCGTCTGATGCCACAGATGGTGACCTTCCGTCTCTGGGCCGGGCGGCCGAGCCGTAAGCTGCTGCGCCCGGCCGCGGGCGGCGTACCGCGCCAGCGGGTCGCGTGGGCGCGGGGTGCCGGGCCAGCTGTCGATCACGAGGAGGCGGCCTCGGCGAGGTACCGCGCGATCCGCTCCGGCCGACCTGGCCGGGTTCGCATCCGGGCATGGCGGTCGTGCCCGCCCGCCGGAACGGTGGCGTCGATGCCCAGTTTCGCGGTCACTCCCCCGACGGCGGACGGGTCGAGGCTGCTGCCGGCGGCGCGGGGAATGACGACGACGTCCCGGTCCGCCTGCACCCGCGTCGCCAGGGCCCATCCCACCTGTTCGTCGTCGTGGATGTCCACGTCGTCGTCGACCACCACCGCGTACTTGACCGCGCTGGCCCCGCCGAGGGTGGCGAGCAGGACGTTCACCGCGGATGCGGCAGCGCCGCCGCGTACGGACACCACGGCGTGCAGTCGGCAGGAGCCGGCCTCCGGCAGCCGGACGGCCACCACGTCGGGGTGCGCCTGGCGCAGCATCCGCAGCAGCGCCGCCTCGCGCGGTATCCCGCCGAGGAGGAAGTGCTCGCGGCCACCGGAGAGGATCGTCTGGAAGACGGCCGCGCCGCTGTGCCAGCCGGCGGTCAGCTCGATCACGGGCGCCGGAGCGGTGGGCCCGTACGTGCGGGGGAACTCGCCGAACGGCCCCTCCGGCGCCCGTACGCCGGCACGGAAGCGTCCCGCGAGGACGAATTCAGCGTCGGCCGGCACCGGCAGACCGTTGGTCGGGCAGGCGACGACCGGAAGCGGTGTCGTGCGTAGCGCGCTGGCCACCTCGAGGTCGTCCAAGGCGCGGTCTGCCGCCGGGGCCTGGCTGGCGAGGGCCAGCAGGGGATCGACGCCCACCACGATCGCCACGTCGAGGTCGAGCCCGCGCCGTTCCGTCGCGGTCAGGATCCGGCGCAGGCGTCCCGGCAGGACGAGTGTCCGGAGGGTCCGTTCGCCGACGGCCAGCATGCGGTTGATCGACAGGTTCGTCTTTCCGGTCGCCGGATCTCTGACGACGAGGATCGCCGAGGTCAGGTAGCGGCCACCGTCGTGTTCGTGCTGCACGGTGAGGGGAAGCCGGGACAGCAGCGCGTCGCCGTCGAAGCGGTGGGTGAGCACCGCCGCGGCGGTGTCGGGCACCGGCGCGCAGGGCCGTGGTGCGGTCAGCGCGTCGAGGTAGCGGGTGGTCGTCTCGTGGGGGAGGCAGTCCATCGCCTCGGCGAGGTCGGCACGGCTGCGGACGAGGTTGCCGGCGAGGGGGAACGAGGCGCCGGCCACGTCGAGGAAGAGCACCGACCGCTGCCCGTCGAGGCGCTCCAACACGGCCGAGACCTCCTGGTCCGGGTCCACCTGCGACCGTACCCGGCCGAGGCGGCCGTTCGCGTCGAGCGTCGTCAACCATGACCGTAGGTTCTGCGCCGCGGGCCAGCCCGGTGGCGTACCGGTCGACGGGGCGGGGATGGTCACGGCCGGCCACCGGGAGCGCGGACGGTGAAGTGGATGTGCTTGAGCTCGGTGAACTGTTCCAGCCCGACGGTTCCGCGGGTGCGGCCGATCCCCGAGGACTTGAAGCCTCCGCTGGGTGTCTCCGGGTACGAGTGGTTGTACCCGTTGACCCAGACGGTGCCGGCCTCGAGGCGACGGGCGATGCGCCACGCGCGGTCGAGGTCCCTGGTCCACACGCTCATCGCGAGGCCGTACGGTGTGGCGTTGGCCCGCCGCACCGCCTCGGTCTCGTCGTCGAACGGCTCGACGGTCACCACCGGGGCGAACAGTTCCCGCTGGACGACCGGCGAGTCCGGCGTCGCCCCCGTGACGACGGCCGGCCGGACGAAGTGCCCCGCCAGGGCGTCGAGGTGGACGCGCTGGCCGCCGTGCACGCCGTGCCGTGTGGCGGCGTCGGCCAGTGTCGCCGCCATTCGGTCCCCGGCGGCCGGGGACACCAGCGGCCCCATCTCCGTCGCAGGGTCGCCGGGGTGACCGACGCGGATGCCGTCGAGACCGGCGGTGACGGCCCGCAGCACGTCCTGGTGGATCGGGCGGGCCACCAGGACACGGGTGCAGGCCATGCACATCTGCCCGCAGGTCACCACGACCGCTTTGACGACTGCGGCGATCGCCGCCTCCAGGTCGGCGTCGGCGCAGATGACGGTGGCCGCCTTCCCGCCGAGTTCGAGCAGGTGGCGCTTCATCCCGTCGCCTGCGGTGCGCAGGATCTCCGTACCGACCCGGGTCGAGCCGGTGAACGCGACCGCCCGCACCAGGGGGTGCGCGACGCTGGCCCGACCGACGGCGGGACCGCCGACGACGAGGTGCGCGACGTCGGCGGGGAGCCCGGCCTCGCGGCCGAGCGCCAGCACCCGGCCGGTGACGAGGCTGGTCTGCGGCGCCGGCTTGACCAGCGCGGTGACGCCGGCGGCCAGCGCCGGCGCCAGGTCCCGGATGAGCAGCAGCATCGGCCAGTTCCACGGCACGATGAACGTGGTCACCCCGACCGGTTCCCGGACGACGTGCGCGACCGTGCCGTCGGGCAGGGTGCCGGCGATGCCGCCGAGGTGTCGGGCGAGCCCGGCGTTGTAGGTCAGCGCGTCGACGCAGGCACGGATCTCCTGGTGGGCCTCGGACCTGGTCTTGCCTGTCTCGGTCACCAGCGCGTCGGCCAGTTCGGTCGCGTGCGCGGCGAGCGCCTCGCCCCACTGGTGGAGTGTGGCGGCCCGGCGTCGTGCGTCGCGCGCCCACGGGCTGCGTAGCGCCCCGTGTGCCCGCGCCGCCGCCTCGTCCAGTTCGGCGCGGGTCGTGACCGCAACCGGCGTCAGCGGCGCGAGGGTCGTCGGATCCACCGGTCGCACGTACGCGTCCGGCTCGGCGGGCGACGGGATGTCGGGGTTCATGAGAAGACCTGCCCGCCGTCGACGATGACGGTCTGTCCGGTCACGAACGCCGAGGCCGGCGAGGCCAGCCAGAGCAGCGGGCCGACGAGGTCGTTGGCCTGCATGGGTCTGGGCAGGGAGCGCGCCCGGGCCGACGCGGTGAGGTACGACTCGGTGTTCAGTGACCGGCTGGCGTCGTTGTCGACCAGGCCGGGGGCGATGGCGTTGACCCTGATGTGCTGTCCGCCGAGTTCCCGGGCCGCGGCACGGGTCAGCCCCTCCACCGCTGCCTTGGAGGCGACGTAGTGGGCGAATCCGACCGCGCCGATCCGCCCGACCACGGAGGAGACGTTGACGATGCTGCCGCCGCCGAAATCCGTCATGGTCGGCGCCACGGCTCGGATTCCCAGCCACGTGCCCCGGACGTTGACCGCGAAGACGTCGTCCCACTCCTCGACGACGAGGTCGGTCAGAGGGCGCTTCTCGCCGATCTTCCGATAGACGGCCGCGTTGTTGACGAGCACGTCCAGGGCGCCGAATTCGGCGACTGTCCGTTCCACCACGAGCCGCCAGTCGGACTCGGAGGCGACATCGGCGGGGGCGAAGACCGCGCGGCCGGGACCGTCGCGCGTCGCGGCCCGGGTCATGGCGAGCGCCTGCCGGGCGGACCGCAGCAGGTCGACGGCGACGACGTTCGCGCCGGTCGCGGTGAACGCCCGCACGTACGCGCTGCCGATCTCGGCGGCCGCGCCGGTCACGATGACCGTGCGGCCGGCGAGGCCGGCGAGGGACGCCGCGCGCATCGGGAGGACACTCATCGTGCTGGCACCTCCGGTCCTCTGGGTGTGTGCGGGCCCGACGCGGTGTCGGCGAGGGCGTCGTATGCGCCGTCGGTGAGCTGCCGACGCAGGATCTTGCCGACGGGGGAGCGCGGAATCCGGTCCACGGCGACAACCCGCTTGGGGCGCTTCAGCGACGGCAGGCCTGACGAGGTCCGGATGAAGTGCTGGACCTCCCGGACGGCTTTCTCGGGGTCGAGCCCCTCGCGGGGTACGACGAACGCCGTCACCGCCTGTCCCCACCGCTCGTCGGGCAGCCCCACCACGACGTTGTCGCCGATGGCAGGGGAGGCGGCCAGCGCGGCCTCGATGTCGGCGGGGTAGATGTTCTCGCCACCCGAGATGATCATGTCGTCGACGCGGCCCTGGTACCACAGGTTTCCCTGCTCGTCGCGGATCGCCAGGTCGCCGGTGTGGTACCACCCGTTGCGGATCGCCGCCTCGTCGGCGTCGCCCCGTGCCCAGTAGCCCGCGAAGGCTTCCGGGGAGTCCATGGACGCGATGACCTGCCCCGGCTCGCCCGGAGCCACCACGTCCTCGGCGTCGGCACCGGCCCGGTTGGCGATGACACGCACGCGGGAGAACATCCCGGCGCGGCCCGCGCTGCCCGGCCGTGCCGCCACATCGGGCTCGACCGTGAACGTGTAGATCTCGGTGCTGCCGTAGTGGTTGACGAACGTGCGCGGACGGACCGTGCCGGCCAGGCGGCGCGCGAGGTCCGGGGCCATGGGCGCCCCCGCGTACCCGAGCCGCCGCAGTGACGTCAGCTCGTGCATCCGACCGGTGTTGAGCAGCGACCAGTAGATGGTGGGCACCAGGTACAGCGAGGTGACGCCCTCACGCACGACGAGTTCCGACGACTCGTCGGCGTCGAACCGGCGTTGCGGTACCCAGGTGCCGCCGACCAGCAGGCTGGCGAGGAGGGTGCGGACACCCATCGTGTGGAACAGCGGCATCACTCCGAGCGTGACGTCGCCGCTGCGGTGCCCCGACTGCAGCACGTGCGCCACGGTGGCCGCGTGCTCGGCGGCGTGCGTACGGGGAACCCCCTTGGGGCGTCCCGTCGTGCCCGAGGTGTAGAGCAGCACGCTCAGGTCGCCGGAGTCGACGGTGACGGGTATCGGGCCGTCCGGCTGCGCCCCGACGAGCGGAGCCAACGCGGTCTCGCCGGCGGGCGCGTCCAGCGGGTCACCGACGTACACCCGCCTCGGCGCGTCGGGCAGGGCGACCGGGGCGGCCCGGGACTGACCGGAGGTGGTGGCGTCGGTGACGATCAGCACGGGAGCGCAGTCCTGCAGGCAGTGCCCGATCTCCGCGGGGCCGAACCGCGTCGACAGGGGCACCGCCACCGCCCCCAGCTTCTGCACCGCCAGGTAGAGACTGGCCAGCTCCGTGCCGTTGGCCAGGTGGAGCACGACGCGGTCGGCGCGCCGGACGCCGAGGTCCGCCAGCGTGCGGGCGAGCTGGTTGGTGTACGCGTCCCACTGGCGGAACGTCAGCGGCCGCCGTCCACCCACCGCCCGCTGCTCGGGGTGGCGTGCCGCGCCCCACGCCAACATCCGACCGATGTCCATGCGGTCACCCGAGATTCTCGACGGCCTGGCGGATCCGGCTCAGGCCCTCCTCGAGGACGTCGTCCGGGACGGCGTACGTGATGCGCACGTGCCCCTCGCCCCGGTCGCCGAACGCCGTGCCCGCGACCACTCCCACCGAGTACCGGTCGATCAGGTGGTCGGTGAACTGTTGGGCGGTCATTCCGGTGCCCCGGATGTCCGGGAAGACGTAGAAGGAGCCGTCGGGGGCCGTGCAGTTGATGCCGGGCATCGCGTCGAGCGCCGCGACCGTCCGGTCGCGCTTGGCCCGCAGGCGGTCGCGGGTGGCGATGACGTGGTCCTGCGGCCCGGTGAGTGCCGCGAGGGCGGCGATCTGGACGAACGCGGGCACGTTGGTCACCGAGTTCTGCTGGAAGATGTCCATGGCGGTGATCAGGTCCCGGTTCGCCACGCACCAGCCGATCCGGAAGCCGGTCATGATGTAGCTCTTGCTGAACGTGTCCACCAGGAGCGTCCGCTCCGCCATGCCGTCGACGGCGGCGATGGTGCGATGTTCGGCGGGCGGGTAGACCATGTGGCTGAAGATCTCGTCCGAGATCACCATGACGTCGTGCCGCTGACACAGCGCGCTGATCTCCGCCAACCGGTCGACGGTCATCCCGTTGGGTCGCTGCGGGGTGTTGATGATCAGGACCTTGGTGCGGTCGTTCATCAGGCGGGCCAGTTGATCGATGTCGAAGTGGAAGTCCGGTTCGACCAGCGGGGCGTAGACCACCCGCCCACCGGCATAGGTGATCCAGAACTCGTCCGGCGGATAGCCGGGGTTGGGGAAGATGACCTCGTCGCCGTTGTCGACCAGCGTGAGCAGGCTCTGCGTCAGCGCGTGCTTGGCGCCCATGGTGACCAGGACCTCCTCGCGGGCGGTCGGGCGCCCCCGACGCGTCGCCTCCTCCGCGATCGCGTCCCGCAGCTCCGGTAGGCCCGGACCGGGCACGTAGCGCACGTGCCCGTCGTGCACCGCCTTGGCGCAGGCCTCGAGGATGTGTGGTGCCGGGCGGAACTCCTCGCCCTGGAAGTCGCCCTTTTCCAGGTGGATGACCCGGTTCCCGGTTTCCCGTTCGAGTTGCTCGGCCCGGCGCATCGATGCCCATTGCTTCGGCAGGACGAAGTGGCTCGTCCGGCTCGAGAGGGGGCTTCTCGCGGTCCGCGCAGGGATGTTCGGCGTGGTCACCGGTAATCACACTCCTCGTGTTCGACAGGGGGAGGGCGCCCATCGGGTGGGCCGATGACGCCGCGGCTCACGATTCCAACTGCCGCCGTACGCCGGCATCTCTGTGCGTGCGCTCGTCGTCGCCGGCTGTCGCGGTGTCGTCTCGGCGGTCCGGACGTGTCGGGGTCCGACGCCGGCGGACCGCGATCGTTCCCGCGCCCCGCTGAAGTCCCAGGTGACCGGCCTGCGCCGCATTTCAGGAGATGCGCGGGCCGTCGGCCTGGTGCCACGGTCATGGTCGGCATCGACGGGTTCGTTGCTGTCGGAGCGTCGTTCCGGGGCGTGTGACGAGTGACCGCCGGGCCGTGCTCCGGGTGAGCTGATCGGCGCCACTGACGAGGAGAGGGACAAGTGCAGCCATTCCAGATCAACATCCGGCAGACCGAACTCGACGACCTGCGCCGTCGCCTGGCACAGACCCGGTGGTCGCCGGACCTTCCGGAGACGGGCTGGGCGCGCGGCGTGCCGCTGGCGTACCTCAAGGAACTGGTCGCCCACTGGCTGACCAGTTACGACTGGCGCCAGGCCGAGTCGCGGCTCAACCGCCTGCCGCAGTTCACCACGTCCATCGACGGCACCACCGTGCACTTCATGCACGTACGTTCGCCCGAGCCGGACGCACTGCCGTTGGTCATGACCCACGGCTGGCCCGGTTCGGTGGCGGAGTTCCTCGACGTGGTGGGCCCGCTGACCAATCCCGCCGCGTACGGCGGCGACCGGTCCGACGCGTTCCACCTGGTCATTCCGTCGATTCCCGGCTTCGGCTTCTCCGGCCCGCTGCCCGCGGCCGGGTGGACCGTCGACCGCATCGCGGCGGCGTGGGTCGAGCTCATGCGTCGCCTCGGCTACGAGCGCTACGGCGCCCAGGGCGGGGACTTCGGTTCACCGATCTCCCTCGCGGTGGGTCGACTCGACCCCGAGCACGTCGTCGGCGTGCACAGCAACATGCTCACCGTGTTCCCCTCCGGTGATCCGGCAGAACTGGAAGGACTCAGCGAGCAGGACATGGCCCGGTTGGGCCGGCTGGCGCGCTTCGACGCCGACGGCTCCGGATACCGCAAGCTGCTCTCGACCCGTCCGCAGACGGTCTCCTACGCCCTGAACGACTCGCCGGCCGGCCAGCTGGCCTGGATCGTCGAGCGGTTCAAGGAGTGGACCGACGCCGAGCTGCCCGACGACGTGATCGACCGTGACCTGCTGCTGACCAACGTGATGATCTACTGGCTGACCAACACGGCGGGATCGTCGGCCCAGTTGTACTGCGAGATCACCGAGCAGCAGCGCAGGGCGACCGAGGACCCGAACGGGGACATGCTGGCCGGCTACCGCGAGCAGCCGCTGACGGTGCCGCTCGGCGTGGCCGTCTTCCCGGAGGACTGCATCGTCCCGATCCGTCGCTTCGCCGAGCGGGACTTCTCCACCATCACGCACTGGACCGAGTTCGACCGGGGCGGGCACTTCCCGGCGATGGAGGTGCCGGAGCTGCTGGTCGGCGATGTCCGGACCTTCTTCCGGTCGCTGCGGACCGCAGCCTGACCGGCGGTGTGCTGCTACCGGCCGCCCCGCGCGGAGCGACGTCATCCGTCCGACCGCACGTACACGTCCACGTCCGAAAGGCGATACCGATCGATGGAGGGACAGCAAGGTGACGACAGTTGACATGGGACCCCGGGCGGGCCGCCGCGAATGGCTCGCGCTCGCCGTGCTGTGCCTGCCCACCCTGCTCACCACGGTGGACATCAGCGTCCTGATCCTCGCCCTGCCCCGGCTCGCCACCGATCTCGGGGCCAACAGCACCCAGCAGTTGTGGGTGACCGACATCTACGGATTCATGATCGCCGGCTTCCTGGTCCTCATGGGCACCCTCGGCGACCGGACCGGCCACCGCAACGTGCTGCTCGGTGGCGCCGCCGGCTTCATGGTCGCGTCACTGCTCGCGGCCTACTCGACCTCGATCGAGATGCTCCTGGTCTCCCGCGCCCTGCTCGGGATCGCGGCGGCGACGGTGATGCCCTCCGTGCTCGCCCTGATCAGTCAGCTCTTTCCGAACCCGATGCAGATGGGCGCCGCGATGGGCATCTGGGGCACCTCCATCATGCTCGGCGTGATCCTCGGCCCGGTGGTCGGTGGCCTCCTGCTCGACTCGTTCTGGTGGGGCTCGATCTTCCTGATGGGCGTTCCCGTCATGGCGCTGCTGCTGGTGGTCGGACCAGGGCTGCTGCCGGGCGCCCGCAACCCGCACCCCGGGCGACTCGATCCGCTCAGCGCGGTGCTCTCGCTCGCCGCGCTCCTGCCGGTCGTCTACGGGCTCAAGGAGATCGCACGGGCCGGTTGGCAGCCGACGCCCATCGGCGCCGTCATCCTCGGGCTCGCCTTTGCGCTGATGTTCGTCGCCCGCCAGCGGCATCTCACCCACCCGATGCTGGACCTCGGGCTCTTCCGCAACCCGGTCGTGAGCACGATCGTGCTGCTCGGCCTCGCGTTCGGCTTCATCACCGCGGGGGCCGGCCTCGTGTCGACCCTCTACATGCAGCTGGTGGAGGGAATGTCTCCACTCAAGGTCGCGCTCTGGATGCTGATTCCGGCCGGCGCGATGATCGTCGGCGGCAACATCGGACCGGCCGTCGCCCGTACCGTGCGGCCGGCCTACGTCCTCGCGGCCGGGATGGTCCTCGCGGCGGTCGGTGCCCTGGTCATCACCCAGGTCAGCGTTTCCGGCGGCCTGGCGACCCTGATCGTCGGCCTGGTCATCATGTACGTGGGTGGCAGCCCGAGCGCCACGCTGGCCAACGCCGTGCTGATGGGCGCGACGCCACCGGAGAAGGCGGGAGCCGCGGGCTCGTTGTCCTCCACGGGCGGGGAACTCGGGGTGGCGCTCGGCGTCGCGATCCTCGGCAGCGTCGCCGGGGCTGTCTACGGTTCCGCGGTCGAGGTGCCGTCGGCCGTGCCGCCCGAGGCCGCCATGGCCGCGGGGGAGAGCATCGTCGGCGCCGCGGCCGTCGCGGACACCCTGCCGCAACCTGTCGCGGCGGAGCTGCTCGACTCCGCCCGGGAGGCGTTCACACAGGCGCTGCACGGCGCCAGCCTGATCAACCTCGTCCTCTTCCTCGCGGTCGCGGCGCTCCTCGTCGTCCGGCTCCGGGCCGTGCCGCCCACCGGGGCGGGGCATCCCGGCATGCCCCCGGAGGCCGGACAGACCGTTCAGTGATCCCGTCGTGCGGACCGTCGGTGGTCCGCCCAGCGCCCGACCGCAACCGGGCGTCCCTGGTCCCTCATCTCCCAAGAAGGAAGGCGTCATGCCCCGTCGAAGAATCCGCACCGTCGCCGTGGCGGCGGCGGCCGCGCTGGCTGCGCTCGCGCTCGTCGTCGCCCTCACCCCGAATCCCGTCTCGGCCCGCGGTCCGCGGGTGGCGGTCTGTGTCGCACCGACCGTGAAGAGTGGCGTCGAGTTCAACGCCACGGTGCCGAAGAAGGCCGCCGACGTCCTCGTCCGCCGCACCGCCTCGTATCTCGGGGTCTGCGCCTCCTACGGGGAGTCGTCGAGGATGGGGAACGGCACGATCCGTGCGTTCTCGCAGTCCCGCAACGGGGTGCCGCACACCATCGGCCTGGTCATGGGCGTGAACGCGCTCGACGGTCTGCCGAGCCACCCGCCGACAGCGGGCCTGTGGTGCTACGACGTCAACGGCGACGGCGTGACCGACCAGCACACGGAGTGCACGGGTGGGTACGAGCATCCGCTGCGACTCAGCGACGAGTTCCGCTCGCGGGTGAACACACCGTTCCAGTACGTCCTGATGAACTGGAACCCGGCCGGCCATCTGCCCGAACACATCTACGACCGCCCGCACTTCGACGTGCACTTCTACATGAACTCCAACGAGGAGCGGCTGGCCATCCGCCCGGGGCCGTGCGGGATGCTCGTCAACTGCGACGACTGGGAGGTGGGTCGCCAGCCCGTCCCCGCGCGGTACATGCCTGCCGACTACAGCGACTTCGGGGCCGTCGAGCCGGGTATGGGCAACCACCTGATCGACCTGAACGGGCCTGAGCTGAACGGTCAGCCCTTCACGCACACCTTCATCTACGGCTCCTACGCGGGACGCCTGACGTTCTACGAGCCCATGGTCACCCAGGACTGGTACCAGAAGCTCGCCTCGGGCGCCGTGTCGGACGGCTGCTTCCCGATCAAGCAGCCGCAGGCGTGGCAGACGGCCGGCTGGTACCCGACCAAGTACTGCCTGCGCCACCGCGAGAACAGGTCCGAGATCGTCACCACGCTGGAGGGTTTCGTCCTGCGGTCGGCGGGATAGCCGTTCGCCCACGGGGTGGTGGTGCGACGCCGGCGGTCGCAC
>NZ_JBFAVI010000190.1:0-13024 GCF_040679695.1 Micromonospora sp. NPDC052213 | reverse complement strand
CCTCGACCTGCTCGCCGAGGGCAGCACGATCGAGGCTCTCTCGATCGAGTCGATCGCCGCCCGGGCCGGCGTGGGCAAGGCCACCATCTACCGCCGCTGGCCCGGCAAGGACGCGTTGCTGACCGACGCGCTGCGCCGGCTCAAGGGCCAACCGCCGGCGCCGCCCGGCCGGTCGGTCCGCGACGACCTGGTGGTGCTGGTCGGCGCGGTCGGGCACAACATCGACCCGCGGGCGGCGCGGATCATGCCCTGCCTGGTGCCGCGGGTGAACCGCAGCCCGGACGAGTACCAGCTCTACCAGAGCATCATCGAGCCGCGCCGGGCGCTGATGCGGGAGGTGCTGCGCCGGGGGATCCGCACCGGCGAGCTGCGCGCCGACATCGACGTCGAGGTCACCATGGCGATGCTGACCGGCCCGATGCTGATCCAGCGGGTGCTGCGCTGGCATCCCGACCTCGACGAGGCGTCCCTGCCGGAGAAGGTCGTCGACGGCGTCCTGGACGGCATCCGCGCCCGCTGACCCCGGCCACCACCCCGGTCCCGCCCGCCGGTACGGCCCACCCGGTTCCGGCACGCGGCACGGCCGGCGGGACCGTCAGCCGGACGGCGTACGCAGGCGGTGCAGGCGCAGGGCGAGCTGGACCTCCAGCGCCCGCTCCGGCTTCTGCCAGTCCGCGCCGAGCAGCTGCCCGACCCGCTCCAGCCGCTGGGTCACCGTGTTGACGTGCACGTGGAGCAGTTCGGCGGCCCGGGCCAGGCTGCCGCCCACCCCGAAGTACGCCTCCAGCGTCTTCACCAGCGCGGTGCCCCGGCGGGCGTCGTAGTCGACCACCGGCCCGACGGTGGCCGTCAGGAACCGGTCCACGTCCTTGTCGCCGCCGTCGCCGACCGCGCCCAGCAGCAGTCCGACGAAACCCAGCTCGGCGGTGCTCGCGCCCTGCCCCGACCGGCCCAGCGCGCCCAGCGCGGTGAGGCAGCGGTCGGCCTCGGCGAACGTGGTGGCCAGCGACGCCGGCCCCGTCGCCGGGCCGCTCGCCCCGGCGGTCACCGGCCGGCCGGTCACCCGGGACAGGTCCCGGGCCACCGCCCGGGCGTTGCCGCCCGCGTCCCGGCCCGGCAGCATCAGCACCACCCGCCCGTCGCGGGCCGCCGCCAGCCCACCCCGCGTCGAGGCGTACGTGGTGGCCCACGACAGCACCCGCTGCCGGGCCGAGCCTGTCGCGGCGATCGCGTCGTCGCCGACCGCCACCAGCACGTGCGGCGCGTCCAGGTCCACCCCGAGCCGGCGGGCCCGGCTGCGCAGCGCGTCGGTGTCCCGCAGCGGCCGGGCGATCAGGTCGTCGAGCAGCTCGCCCCGGACCCTCCCCTCCGCCTCGGCGACGGTGCGCCGGAACAGCAGCAGCAGCGCGGTCACCAGCGACGCCCGCTCCAGGATCCGCTGGTCGGCGTCGACCAGCTCGTCGTCGGGGCGCAGCACCAGCGCGCCCATGTTCTCCGCGCCGGCCACCACCGCGGCGTACCAGAGCGGCCCCCGGCGCACGCTGCGGCCCTCCGTACGCGACGCGGCCACCGCCTCCACCATGTCCGCCCGGTCCGGCTCGTCGATCTCGCCGACCCGGGCCAGCAGCCGGCCCTCCGCGTCCAGCGCCAGCAGCGCCCCGCCGAGCACGTCGGTGACCGCCGCGGCCACGTCCTCCACGCCGCCGCCGCGCAACACCAGCGCGGTCATCCGGTCGTGCGCCGCCGCGGCCCGCTCCACCGAGCTGCTGTGGGCCCGGATGGTGGTGTTCGCCGCCGACAGCTCCTCCAGCGCCGCCCTGGTCTCCGCGAGCAGCCGCGCGGTGTCGATCGCCACCGCCGCGTGCGCGGCGAGGGACACCAGCAGCGCCACCTCCTCCCGGGCGAACGGCCGGGCCGAGCGGTTGGCCGCGTAGAGCACGCCGATCGAGGTCGAGCCGAGCCGCAGCGGCACGCCCAGGATGGCCACCAGGCCCTCCTCGCCCACCCCGGCGTCGATCTCGCCGGTGTGGTGGAAGCGGTCGTCCTCCGGGTAGTTCGCCGTGACGTACGGGGCGCCGGACTGGGCCACCAGGCCGCCGAGGCCGGCGCCCATCGGCAGCCGCAGCCGCTGGAAGCGGGCGGAGACCGAGCCGTCGGTGACCCGCATGTAGGTGTCGCCGCGCTCGTCGTCGTTGAGCGTCATGTAGGCGACGTCCGCGCCGAGCAGGTTGCGCGCCCGGTGCACGATCGCGCGCAGCACGTCGTCGAGGTCGCGCAGCCCGGCCAGGTCGCTGACCGTGTCGTACAGGCCGGATAGCTCGACCTCCCGGCGACGGCGGCGCTCCAGCAGCGCGCGGACCCGCAGCGCCACGGTCTTGGCCTGCTCCAGCTCGGCGAGCCGGTCGGGCGGCAGCCCGGCGGCGCGCGCGGCGACGAGCGGCCCCTCGAACTCCACCGCGGCGGCCTCGCGGGCGAGCAGTTCCAGGAACTCCACCGGTGACGACATGACCGACATTGTGCGGCTTGCCACTAGTTCGCCGTCCAGCCCCCGTCGAGCGCGATGGACGCGCCCGTGATGAACGCCGCCGGCGGGGAGCAGAGGTACGCCACCAGCTCGGACACCTCCTCCGGCTCGATCAGCCGCTTGATCGCCGCCCGGGCCAGCATGATCTTCTCGACCACCTCCGCCTCCGGGATGCCGTGGCTGGCCGCCTGGTCGGCGATCTGGCTCTCCACCAGCGCGGTCCGCACGTACGCCGGGTTGATGCAGTTGGCGGTCACGCCGTGCGCGGCGCCCTCCAGCGCCACCACCTTCGACAGCCCCTCCAGGGCGTGCTTCGCCGAGACGTACGCCGACTTGTACGGCGAGGCGCGCAGCCCGTGCACCGAGGAGATGTTGACGATCCGGCCCCAGCCCCTGGCGTACATGTGCGGCAGCGCCCGGCGGATGATCAGGAACGGCGCCTCCACCATCACCCGGTGCAGGTAGGCGAAGCGCTCCGCGGAGAACTCCTGCACCGGCGCGACGTGCTGGAGGCCCGCGTTGTTCACCACGATGTCCACGTCCGCGTCGAGCCGGTCCACGGCCTCGGCGTCCGCCAGGTCCACGCCCTCGGCCCGGCCGCCGGCCTCCGCCGCCACCGCCTTGGCCGCCTCGATGTTGCGGTCCACCACCAGGACCTTGGCGCCGGCGGCCCCGAGCCGCAGGGCACAGGCGCGGCCGATGCCGCTGCCGCCCCCGGTCACCAGGGCGGTACGACCAGCGAGGTCGACGTGTACGACGTGGGGCACCGCCACGGGTTCTGCCGTCATGGCGCATGAAGTTACGAGCTGTGTGTCCGGGCGCACATGGGGCGGCGGCACATACTCGACGGCCGGAGTGTGTGGTCCACGCGGCAGGTCGGCGGCGTGTCGGCGCGCCCGGCGTGTCCCCGACACCGGGCCGTCGTCCGGCTCGGTAGGGTGTCGAACACACGTACTGCTGACGGTTGGGGGAGGAGGCGGCGTGCGGGTGCTCGGCGTCGACCCGGGGCTGACCCGGTGCGGGGTCGGCGTGGTCGAGGGCGTGCCGGGGCGGCCCTGCACGTTGGTCGCCTACTACGTCGTCTACACCGACCCCGGCGACGAGCTGCCGCTGCGCCTGCTGCACCTGGACCGCTCGCTCACCGACCTGGTCGCCGAGCACCGGCCGGACAGCGTCGCCGTCGAGCGGGTGTTCAGCCAGCACAACGTCCGCACGGTGATGGGCACCGCGCAGGCCAGCGGGATCGCCGTGCTCGCCGGCGCCCGCGCCGGGCTGCCCGTGCAGACCTACACGCCCAGCGAGGTGAAGGCGGCCGTGACCGGTTCCGGTCAGGCCGACAAGGCCCAGATGACGGCCATGGTCACCCGGCTGCTGCGGCTGCCCGAGCCGCCGAAGCCGGCGGACGCCGCCGACGCCCTCGCCCTGGCCATCTGTCACGTGTGGCGCGGTGGGACGCGCTCCAAGCTGGCCGCCGCGGCCGACCGGGTACGACGAGGAGGAGCCAGATGATCGCCAGCGTGCGCGGGGTGGTGACCGCGACCGGTCCGGACCACGCGGTCGTGGAGGTCGGCGGGGTGGGCCTGGCGGTGCAGTGCGCCCCCGGCACCCTCGCCGAGCTGCGGGTCGGCCAGCCCGCCCGGCTGGCCACCAGCCTGGTCGTCCGGGAGGATTCGCTCACCCTCTACGGCTTCGCCGACGACGACGCCAAGCAGCTCTTCGAGTTGCTGCAGACCGCCAGCGGCGTCGGTCCCCGGCTGGCCCAGGCCGTGCTCGCCGTGCACACCCCCGACGCGGTACGCAAGGCGATCGCCAACGCCGACACCGCCGCGCTGACCCGGGTGCCCGGCATCGGCAAGAAGGGCGCCGAGCGCCTGGTCCTGGAGCTGCGCGACCGGGTCGGACCGGTCCCGGTCGGCGCCGACGGAGCGGCCGGGGTGACCGGCGGGGCGTGGCCCGAGCAGGTGCGGCAGGCGCTGGTCGGGCTCGGCTGGACGGCCGGGCAGGCCGACCAGGCGGTCGCCGCGGTGGCGGAGACCGTCGACGGTGACGTGCCGCCCGTGCCGGTGCTGCTCAAGCAGGCCATCCGACTGCTGGGCCGCACCCGGTGACCGGTCCCGACGGCAACCTGGTCTCCGCCTACGTCAACGACGCGGAACGGGACGCGGAGGCCAGCGTCCGGCCGAAGCGGCTGGAGGAGTTCATCGCCCAGCACCGCGTACGCGACCAGCTCGACCTGCTGCTCCAGGGCGCGATGCGGCGCGGCTCCCCGCCCGACCACATCCTCCTCTCGGGCCCGCCTGGCCTCGGGAAGACGACGTTGGCCAACATCGTCGCCGCCGAGCTGGGCTCCGGCATCCGGGTGACCAGCGGCCCGGCGATCGAGCGTTCGGGCGACCTGGCGGCCATCCTGACCAGCCTCGCCGAGGGCGACGTGCTCTTCATCGACGAGATCCACCGGATCGCCAAGCCGGCCGAGGAGCTGCTCTACAGCGCGATGGAGGACTTCCGGGTCGACGTGGTGGTCGGCAAGGGCCCGGGCGCGACCGCCATCCCGCTCGACGTCGAGCCGTTCACCCTGGTCGGCGCGACCACCCGCTCGGGCCTGCTGACCGGGCCGATGCGGGACCGCTTCGGCTTCGTCGCGCACCTCGACTTCTACTCCCCGGCCGACCTGGAGGTGCTGCTGCGCCGTTCGGCCCGGATCCTCGGCGTGCCGATCACCGACGACGGCGCCGCCGAGATCGCCGGCCGCTCCCGGGGCACCCCCCGGATCGCCAACCGCCTGCTGCGCCGGGTCCGCGACTTCGCCGAGGTCCGCGCCGACGGCGTGGTCACCGTGGAGACCGCCCGGGCCGCCCTGACGGTGTACGACGTCGACGCGCTCGGCCTGGACCGGCTGGACCGGGCGGTGCTGACCGCGCTGGTCGACTCGTTCCGGGGCGGCCCCGTCGGCCTGTCCACCCTCGCCGTGGCGGTGGGGGAGCAGCCGGACACGGTCGAGGAGGTGTGCGAGCCGTTCCTGGTGCGCGCCGGCCTGCTGGCCCGTACGCCGCGTGGCCGGGTCGCCACCGAGGCCGCCTGGCGGCACCTGGGGCGTACGCCACCGAATGGTACATTTGGCGCGGATGCCCCTCGCGTGCCCGATCTGTTCTCGGTGGACGCCGATCAGCCGTGATGCGAACGTGATCTGTGCCGCATTCGGCGTTCCCAGGTGCAGGGATTAGACTCGCGCCGGTCTGTACAGGACGTGAGAATCCGCCTCCGCTCCGGCGCGCCCGTGCCGGGTCGGCGGCCAATGGGAAGGTCTTTCACCGTGCTTTACGCAGCAGAGGGCGGCGGGGGTGCCGGCAGCCTGACGCCGATCCTCATGATCGCTCTGCTCTTCGGCGTCATGTACTTCATGATGATCCGCCCCCAGCAGAAGCGCCGCCGCGAGGCGGAGGCCATGCAGTCCGCGCTCGCCGCCGGCGACGAGGTGGTCACGATCGGCGGGCTCTACGGCACGGTCACCGGGGTGGACGACGACACCGTCCTGCTGGAGGTCGCGCCCGGTGTGCAGACCCGGTACGCCCGCCCGGCGATCGCCAGGGTGGTCAGCCAGGCCGAGCGCCCCGCCGAGCCGGCCGCCGAGGACGCGGACGCCGTCAAGGAGTGAGGCGTCGTTCCCGCCCCGGGCGATGGTCGCCGGCTCGCGGTGACCGCCGTGCCGGAAGGGGCAGCGGAGACGACGTGAAAACTGGATAGTTGGGCCCGACGGCGGGAGCCGGCACGTCCACGCTCCGCTCGGCGCCCCCGCGCCGCGACGTCGGGGCCCGCGTGCCGGCCCCCGACGCCGGCCCGTCAGGACCGCCGGCCGCACCGGCCGACACCCGCCGCACCAGCGGCGCGACCGTACAGGGAGACAGGACAGCCGTGGCACCACCTCAGGGACAGATGCGCCCCGGACGGCAACTGGCCGTGCTCGGGCTCATCTTCGTCGTCCTCTATCTTTTGGTGTTCTTCGCGGGCGGCGCCAGCGGCAGCCTGAAGGACCGGCTGGAGCCCAAGCTCGGCCTGGACCTCGTCGGCGGCACCCGGCTGACGCTGGAGGCGACCAACACCGTCGACGGCCGGGCCCCGACGGCGGAGAACCTCGAGGAGGCCCGCCAGATCATCGAGAGCCGCGTCAACGCCTTCGGCGTCGCCGAGGCCGAGGTGGTCACCGAGGGCAACCGCAACATCGTGATCTCCCTGCCCGGTGAGAACCGCGACATCACCGAGGTCGGCAGCGCCGCCGAGCTGCGCTTCCGCAAGCTGCTCAAGGCCGCCGACGGCAGCGGCGCGGCCGCCGCCCCGGCGCCGCCCGCCACCCCGGCGCCGTCCGGCAGCGCGACCCCGGCCCCGTCGGGCAGCGCGAAGCCCTCGGGCAGCGCCTCCCCGTCCGGCACCGCCGGGCCGAAGGTGACCCCGTCGGCGAGCGGCGGCCAGGGCGGCATGGCGCCGGCGCCGAGCGCCAGCCCGTCGGCGTCGGCTCCGGCCTCGCCGAGCGCCGCGGCGCCCTCGCCCAGTGCGAGCAGCGAGCCGGTGCCGCAGAGCGTCGAGGAGCAGCGCAAGGCCGTCGAGCAGAAGGTCGGCGCCGCCGCCTGGGCCGCCGCGAGCGGCCTCAAGGCACCGGCCGACCTGGCCACCGATCCGTCGCTGGCGGAGAAGCTCAAGCCGTTCGCCGCCCTCGACCCGCGCGAGGTCGCGGTGCTGCCGGCGCAGATGCAGTTCAACGTGCCGCAGATCAGCTGCGCCCAGCTCGACAAGCGGCCGCCGGCGTCGATCTCCGCCCCCGACCAGCAGGTGGTCGCCTGCGAGGACGGCGCCGCGAAGTACCTGCTCGACCAGGCGAAGGTGCTCGGCACCGACGTGGACGACGCCAACGCGGTGCTCGACCAGACCAGCCAGTGGGTGGTCAGCCTGGACTTCTCCGGCGCCGGCCAGGACAAGTGGACCAACCTGACCCGCGAGGCCTTCAACAACGAGGGCCAGGCCTGCGACGCCACCGCGCTCGGCCAGGACGGCAAGTGCCGCGTCGCCGTCGTGCTGGACAACGAGATCGTCTCCTCGCCCGAGATCCAGGGCGTGCTGACCGGCAACTCGCAGATCACCGGCAACTTCACCCAGAAGGACGCCAGCACCCTCGCCGGCCAGCTCCGCTACGGCGCGCTGCCGGTGACCTTCGAGGAGCAGGAGCAGCAGAACGTCACCGCCACCCTGGGCGCCAGCCACCTGCGGGCCGGCCTCCTCGCGGCGGGCATCGGCATGGCGCTGGTCATCATCTACTCGTTCTTCTACTACCGCCTGCTCGGCTCGGTGATCTTCCTGAGCCTGATCCTCTCGGCGCTGCTGGTCTTCGGCGCGCTGGTGGTGCTCGGCCGGCAGATCGGCTTCACCCTCACCCTCGCCGGCATCGCCGGAATGATCGTCTCGCTCGGTGTGGCGGCGGACTCGTTCGTCATCTACTTCGAGCGGCTCAAGGACGAGATCCGGGAGGGGCGCAGCCCCCGCAGCGCCGTACCGCGTGCCTGGATCCGGGCCCGCCGGACCATCATCTCCGCCAACGCGATCACGCTGATGTCGGCGGTGGTGCTCTACGTCGTCTCGGTCGGCGCGGTGAAGGGCTTCGCCTTCGCCCTCGGCCTGGCGACCGTGCTGGACCTGGTCGTGGTCTTCCTCTTCCGGCACCCGATCATGACGATGTTCGCCCGCACCCGGGCGTTCCTGTCCCCGCGGGTCAGTGGTCTCGGGCGGGCGCTTCCGGCCCGGACGACCGACGAGGCCAAGCCCCGCAACCCGCGCGTGAAGGAGGCCTGAGATGGCAAAGAGTGGTCTCGCTAGCCGCCTCTACCGCGGCGAGGCCGGCCTCGACATCATCGGCCGGCGCAAGCTCTGGTTCGCCGTCGCCGGCACGCTGATCCTGCTGGCGCTGCTCAGCTTCGGGCTGCGCGGATTCCACCTCGGCATCGAGTTCGCCGGCGGCAACTCGTTCCAGATCCCGGCCAGCGTCGGCACCATGGAGCAGACCGAGGCGAAGGTCAAGACGGCCCTCGCCACGGCCGGCGACGGCGCCAACGTGGTCACCACGCAGAAGGTCGGCGGCACCGGCGGCGACTTCTACGAGGTGCGCACCACGCAGCTCGACACCGAGCAGGCCAACGCCGTCAAGGTCGAGATCGCCGAGGAGTTCGGCATCGACCCCACCGCCATCAGCGGCAACCAGGTCAGCGAGGCGTGGGGCAGCCAGGTCACGTCCCGGGCGATGCTCGGTCTGGTCATCTTCATCGCGCTGGTGATGGTGTACCTGATCCTGCGGTTCGAGTGGCGGATGGCGGTCGCCGCCGTCTCCTCGCTGATCATGAACCTGATCCTCACCGCCGGCGTCTACTCGCTGGTCGGCTTCGAGGTCACCCCGTCGACGGTCATCGGCTTCCTCACGATCCTGGGCTTCGCGCTCTACGACGTGGTGGTGGTCTTCGACAAGGTGCAGGAGAACACCCGCGGCATCACCGCGAACAACAACCAGACGTACGGCGAGGCCGCCAACCTGGCGATCAACCAGAGCCTCATGCGGTCGCTGAACACCTCGGTGGTGGCGCTGCTGCCGGTCGGTGGTCTGCTCTTCATCGGTGCCGGCCTGCTCGGCGCGGGCACCCTGAAGGACCTCGGCCTGGTGCTCTTCGTCGGTATGGCGGTGGCGTTCCTGACCTCGATCCTGCTGGCCACGCCGCTGCTGGTGCTGCTCAAGAACTACGAGCCGCGGATCCAGGCGCACAACAAGCGGGTGCTGGCCCGCCGGGGCGCCCTGGCGCGCGGCGAGGTCACCCCGAAGGGTGCGTCCGGCTCCGTGGAGGCCGCGGACGAGCCGGTCGACCCGGAGTCGGCGGCGCTGGCCGGCGCCGCGCCGAAGGTGGGCGCGCGGCCGGCCGGGAAGCGGTCGACGGGCGCGCGCGGCAGCCGGCCGCCCGGCGGCGGCAACCGGCCGGGTGGCGGCAAGCGGCGCTGACCTGGGCCGGCGACACCCGGTAGGAATCGAACCGACGGCGTCCTTCATGCTGTGCGAGCAGCAGGGAGGACGCCGTCGTCGTGGAAGGGGAGCGGACTGCCGTGACGGAGACCCACAGCACCGGGGTACGGGGAGACAGCGGCCTGGAAGCCGCGAAGCTGGTGGCCAGCCGGGTGCTCGACGTGCCCGATTTCCCCAAGCCCGGTGTCATGTTCAAGGACCTGATGCCGCTGTTCGCCGACGGTGAGGCGTTCCGCCAGGTGGTCGACACGATCGTCGCGTACCACGGGCGGGACTCGTTCGACGCCGTCGTCGGGATGGAGGCGCGCGGGTTCGTGGTCGCGGCGGCCGTCGCGTACGCGACCGGGGTCGGTGTGGTACCGGTGCGCAAGGCCGGGAAGCTGCCGCGCCCGGCGTACTCGGCCTCCTACGACCTGGAGTACGGCCAGGCCACCCTGGAGGTGCACCAGGACGCGTTCACGGCCGGGCACCGGGTGCTGGTGGTCGACGACGTGCTGGCCACCGGCGGCACCGCCGAGGCGACGCTGGACCTGGTGGAGCGGGCCGGGGGCACCGTGGCCGGCTTCACCGTGCTGCTGGAACTCGGCTTCCTCGGCGGGCGGGAGCGGTTGTCGCCGCGCCCGGTGCATGCCCTGCTGACCGTTTGAGCGCCCCGACCGTCGGGCGGACCCGGTGCGGTCCGTCCGGCGGAGCGGCGGGGCACCGTGCGTGCGGGTAGCATTGCCCTTTGCTGACCGGGCGGGGTCCGTCCGGGCGGCGCGAGACCAGGCCGACCGGCGCACGGTCGGTGTATTCCCGGCGAGCGGTGAGGAGGCCGGTGTCCCACGATGTCGCCCCTCCGGTGGAGGGCACGGTGCACCCGACAGGCGACGCGGACGGCTCGGTGACCGCACGGAACGGTGACGCGCCGACCCGGGGCGCGAGCTCCGGCAACGGCTCCGGCACGACCGGTCCGGCCGACACCGCGCGGTCCGGCGCGACGGCCGGCCCGGCCGGTGGCGCGGGCGCGGCGACCGAGGGGGTCGTGCTCCCGTTCCCCGCCGACGGCGATCCCCTGCCGAGCGCAGGCTTCGCGCTCTCCACCGCGCCCACCGGCCGCCGCGTCCGCGCCAGGCTGGCGCGGTTCAACGCGCCGTGGCAGTCCTCGCAGGTCAGCGAGGTGCTCGAGCCGCTGATCTCGACCCATCGGGACGCCCACCCCAAGGCCGACGCGCGGCTGCTCCAGCGCGCCTTCGACACCGCGGCCCGCTGGCACTCGGGGCAGTACCGCAAGTCCGGCGACCCCTACATCACCCACCCGCTCGCGGTGGCCACCATCCTGGCCAACCTCGGGATGGACACCACCACCCTGGTCGCCGCGCTGCTGCACGACACCATCGAGGACACGGAATACACGCTCGACCAGATGCGCGCCGACTTCGGCGGCGAGGTCGCGTTGCTCGTCGACGGGGTCACCAAGCTCGACAAGGTCAAGCTGGGCGACGCGGCCAAGGCCGAGACGATCCGCAAGATGGTCGTCGCGATGGCCAAGGACCCGCGGGTGCTGGTGATCAAGCTGGCCGACCGGCTGCACAACATGCGTACCCTCACCTTCCTGCCCCGCCCGAAGCAGGAGCAGAAGGCGAAGGAGACGCTGGAGATCCTGGCCCCGCTGGCTCACCGGCTGGGTATGAACACCATCAAGTGGGAGCTGGAGGACCTCGCCTTCGGGACGCTCTTCCCGAAGCGCTACGAGGAGATCAACCGGCTGATCGGGGAGCACCAGCCGCAGCGCGAGGCGCTGCTGCGCCAGGTGACCCAGAAGGTGCAGACCGACCTGAAGGCCGCCAAGATCAAGGCGGAGACCACCGGGCGGCCGAAGCACCTCTACTCGATCTACCAGAAGATGATCGTGCGGGGTCGCGACTTCAACGACATCTACGACCTGGTCGGGGTGCGGATCCTGGTCGACACGGTGCGGGACTGCTACGCGGCGCTGGGCGTGATCCACGCCAACTGGCAGCCGGTGCCGGGCCGGTTCAAGGACTACATCGCGATGCCCAAGTTCAACATGTACCAGTCGTTGCACACGACGGTCATCGGGCCCACCGGCAAGCCGGTGGAGATGCAGATCCGCACGTACGCGATGCACCGCACCGCCGAGTTCGGCATCGCCGCGCACTGGAAGTACAAGGAGCACAAGGGCACCCAGATCGTCGGCCCGCCGGCGCACATCGACGAGATGACCTGGCTGCGCCAGCTGCTGGACTGGCAGCGGGAGGCGGCGGACCCGAGCGAGTTCCTCGACGCGCTGCGCTTCGACCTGTCCAGCCAGGAGGTGTACGTCTTCACCCCGAAGGGTGACGTCATCCCGCTGCCGACCGGGTCGACGCCGGTGGACTTCGCGTACGCGGTGCACACCGAGGTCGGGCACAAGTGCATCGGGGCGCGGGTCAACGGCAAGCTGGTGCCGTTGGAGTCGACGCTGTCCAACGGCGACGTGATCGAGATCTTCACCTCGAAGTCCGACACGGCCGGGCCGACGCAGGACTGGCTGGGCTTCGTCAAGAGCCCTCGGGCGCGGACGAAGATCCGGCAGTACTTCAACAAGGAGCGGCGCGAGGAGGCGATCGAGGCCGGCAAGGACGCGATCGTCAAGGCGATGCGCAAGCAGGGCATGCCCCTGCAGCGGATGCTCACCTCCGACGCGCTGATGGCGATCGCCCGGGACCTGCACCTGGCCGACGTCGCCTCGCTCTACGCCGCGGTCGGCGACAGCCAGGTCTCCGCCCAGTCGGTGGTGCAGAAGCTGATGGCCGCGTACGGCGGCGAGGAGGGCGCGGCGGAGGACATCGCCGAGACCGCCGTCGCCACCCGGCTGCCGCGCAGCCGGCAGAGCAGCGCGGATCCGGGCGTCGTGGTCCGCGGGGTCAGCGACGTGTGGATCAAGCTGGCCCGCTGCTGCACCCCCGTCCCGCCGGACTCGGTCTTCGGCTTCGTGACCCGCTCCGGCGGGGTGAGCGTGCACCGCGACGACTGCGCCAACGCCGAGGACCTGCGGGCGCAGAACGAGCGGGTGGTCGAGGTGAGCTGGAAGCTCACGTCCGCGTCGACTTTCCTGGTCGCCATCCAGGTCGAGGCGCTGGACCGGCACAAGCTGCTCGCCGACGTCACCCGGGTGCTCTCCGACGAGCGGGTCAACATCCTGTCCGCGACGGTCACCACGACGCGCGACCGGGTGGCGGTGAGCCGGTTCAGCTTCGAGATGGCCGACCCGAAGCACCTGGGCCACCTGCTGGCCGCGGTCCGCAAGGTCGACGGCGTCTTCGACGCCTACCGCGTCACCTCCGGCGCCTGACCCACCCCACTACCCAACCCCACCCACCCGGCCCCGCTGCACACCCACGCCCCTCGCTGTGGCGATCTTGCACTTTCGTAGGTCACCCCTCTGCCGGGGCGCACAGTGCGATCAC
>NZ_JBFAVI010000189.1:0-13031 GCF_040679695.1 Micromonospora sp. NPDC052213 | reverse complement strand
CGCGCCTCCGGCGCCGGCCCGACCGACAGCACGGAGGACCTGGTGGACGACGAGCTGCTGCGCGGCACCTGCCCGGCCTGCCTGGTGGCGATCGGCGAGGTCCACGCCGACGACTGCGACGTGGCCGAGTGCCTGGCCACCGGCCGCAAGCGCATGTGGTGCCGGGCGCAGCGCGACAGCGCGGGCCACAACTGCGGCCGGGAAGACTGGACCGGCCGGTGGCCGGGCCACGCGGAGGCCCGCCAGTTCGGCTGGCACGTGCGGTGGGACACCGAGGCTCGGAAGCTCGTGCGGTGTGCCCCGGACGTCGACGGCTCCGGGCCGGAGCTGACGCGGCTGTACAAGCACGCGCGGTGGGACCAGGCGGCGCGGCGCTGGGTGCGGCGCCGCGCCGTGGTGTTCTCCCGGGCGGTGCGCGGCGGCCGGGCCACGCTGGAGGAGCTGACCAAGGTCGCGGACCGCTGGTGCCACGAGCAGGGGTACGAGGTGGTCGGCTCGCACGTCGGTTCCCGCGGCTGGCGGGGAACGATCGACCTCCTCGCGCAGCACGTCGCCGACCTTGTAGTGGTGCCGTCGGTGGAGCGGCTGGGGTCGGGCAAGCAGGTGTTCGAGCGGATCGCGGCGGTGCGCCGGGCGGGCGGCGACGTCGCCGGCCCCGGCGTGCGGATCGACGCGGACGGCCGGGTCGTCGCGTCGTCGAGCAACCAGCAGATGTGAAGGAGGTCCGCGTGGAGATCGTAGACCGGGCGATCCTGACATGCCCGCCGACGAACATGAACGCGCTGCTGGATGGCAGCGGGACGCCGGAGTACACGCCGACCGTCGAGCACTCGCTGACCACGTGCGAGAAGTGCGGGACGGGCGTGTGGATCGGGCCGCGCCAGCGGCAGGCGCGGGCGCTGCTCGGCGACAGCGCGGTGGTGCTGTGCATGGTGTGTGCCATCCAGGCGCAGCGGGAGCGCGGCGGCGGCACCGTCAGGCACCTCGGCGGCGGCGACGGCCGACCGCGGACGCTGGGCTAGTCCGGTGAGCGGACTAGCGACGCGAGGCTAGTCCGCTGGGCGGACCAACTGGCAGGCCGCCGCAGCCTGAGAACGGATCGACCCCCGCACCGGAACGTCGGTGCGGGGGTCGATTCGCGTCAGCGGACCGACAGGTGCAGCCGCTCCAGCGCCAGGAAGGTCGCGAGGCCGAGACTCATCGGCACGGCGGCCTCGGGGAACTGGTGCGCGGCGCCGGTGACAGCGGCCGAGATCAGCAGGTAGACCAAGGTGGTCAACGGGATCAACCGACCCTGCGGCACCTTGTGCGGCGATTCTGCTGCATGACGTAGTCTGCTCATTGCGTTGACTCTTTCTGCCCTGGCTTGGCGGTTGTAGTGACGCTTCGGCGGGTGCCCGGATCCGACCCCGGGTGCCCGCCATTTTCGTGCTCGGCGTCGGTCGACGACGGCACGTCGTCCGGGGCCTCGAAGTGGGTCCACGCGCTAAAGTCGTGGTCCTCGTGGCTCGGACTCGGATGACTCTAACCGCCCGACAGGACAATCCCCCGCCCCGACCCCGGATCTGGGTGCTATCGGGACCCCGGCGGGTTCCCTTGTGCACGGACAAGGCCCGATAGTTGCCCGGAGCTGGGGGTGAATTGCCTGTCGGGCCACGGGATCGAGGCTGCCAGGGGCGTGGAGTGGCGTCCAGGATTTCACGGTTTCGCCACCCCGCCTGGGTTGGTTACTGCTCCTCCTCGGTGGAGTTGTCGACCGCTCGTCGGGCGTCAGCGGGTCGTTGATCGGGCCGGTGCACACCCCAGATCGATCGCCGGCTCCACCCTGACGTCGCTGCACCGGCAGCGGATGACGAGGTGGCCGCCGCACCCGCACGGCCACCAGTCGCGCACCGGCCGGGTCGCCGACCCGCCCGAGTATCGGTGCCCGGCCCGGCAGAGCTGCGGCTCGTCGCCCACCAATTCGCGGACCTGACGGTTAGAAGGCGACCACGTGCGGGGGCGGCGCGGGCCCGGTCGACCAGGCTGCGCAGCCCGGCGGGGGAGTCGACGACGCGCTCGACGACGATCACACGGGCGGGCGAGTTCTCGGCCCGGTCCCAGCGGCGTGATGTGCCGGCGCGTTCGCCATTCCATGTCCTGCAAGTTAGTCGCACACACGTACTAAGATGCTCGAGGTCGGAAATGGCGGCCGGGCACGACTGACGTGACTGAGCGGCCAAGGCCGGGGCGATGGGCGCGCGGACCTGTACGGCGGACTCTGGAAACGGGCCGCACGGGTTCGGGCGGGACAGGCGGGTTGCGTGGGGCGCCTAGTGCCCGCCGGCCGTTGCTTCTCGTGCCGCGCGACGTGCGTGCGCTGACTACACTCTCGACAGCGCAGGGCAGAAAGCATCCAGTTCGGCGTCCTGGTCGGGATTGGTGTGTTTGTTGCAGATGGGGGCAAGGCGTGGGCGTGAACAGTGGAGACGGGCTTGAAAAGGCCCTCCAGGGCATTTCGTTGAATGATTTGCCTGTAGAGAAGGTGTTCGAGTGTTTTGCCCTGGGGCCTGCGCTCAGTCCGGAGGTGATGAAGAAACTGATTGGCCAGTTTCCGGAGTTGCGAAAAATGGCCGCCGGAGCCTTGAGTGTTATGGAAAACGGGCATGCGGCTACGCTGAAGTCTAATGAACAGAGTCAGAAAGAGGTATTCCAAGCCTATGGGCGAGTCGATGAGTCGCTGAGCGAACTGCTTAAGCGAGACGACCTGGACTGGGAACAGATCAAGTTCCTGATCGAGCGTAAGGAACGAAACGCGGACAGAGTGTCCGAAGAAGATGCCAAGAATAAGCAGTTCCTGGCGGGACGGCACAACAAGCTGGTGTTTTCGGCCGCTGCCGTACTTGTCGCGGCCGTGTGGTTCGTTGGCGGCAGAGTGGCGGTTCAAAACGCCACGAAAGCCGTCGCCTGACTCAGGAACGTCTCGTAACTGGGTGAAGGGTTGCCCGGCCTCAGGCCGGTGGTCAGCCGGCGAGGATGATGTTGTGGAGGTTGGCGATGCCGGAAGCGGCGTCGGTCAATGTGTGGGCGGCGCGGCGGTAGTCACGCAAGATCTTGAAGCACTTCATCCTGGCCAGGGCGTGTTCGACCCCTGCTCGGACGGTCCGGTGTTCGACGTTGAGGGCTTCTTTCCAGGCGGGCAGGTCGCTCCCGTCGGCGGGCTTGCGGTACGGCATGATCACCTCGGGGTTGCCCCGGTAGCCGCCGTCGGCCATCACCGGCCGCCCGTCCAGCTTCTCCAGGATGCCCGAGGTGCGGTAGACGATCGTGTCGTTGCGGTTGCCGGGCTGCGGGTCGCCGACGGCGATGACCAGGCGGGTGCTGGCGTCGATGGCGACCTGCAGGTTCGTCGAGTACCGGTAGTTCTTGCTCCGGGCGGCCAGGCGGTGATCGCGGGTGGGGATCAGAGTCCCATCGACGATCGCGATCTGCTCGACCGGCCGCTTACGCACCGGTGCCAGCGCCACTAGCGGCGCGAGGGTGTCGATGACCCGGTGCGCCGCGGAGTGCGACACCCCGAACAGCGGGCCGATCTGGCGCATCGTGAGGTTGGTACGCCAGTAGGTGGCCACCAACAGCACCCGGTCGGCCAGGTCGAGGGCCCATTGCCGGCCCGGCCGGCCGTCGGCGATGCCGTCACCGCCACGCTCGGCGACCAGCCGGACCAGCTTGCGGAACTGGGCGGGCTGCAGCCCGGTGAATGGGAAGATCCACTCAAGGTGGGCTGCCGTAATCACCTGCACCCAGGCATCCTGCCCGATCATCCTCAACAGACAGACGCCAGGGTTACGAGACGTCGCTTAGCTCGTCAGGGCGTTCTTTCCGAGGTGTCGACGGTGAGCCGCCAGCGGATCTTGGTGGCGACCCACTCGTTGATGTAGCGACAGCGCGCCGAGCTGTAGGGCGGCATCCAGGTGGCGGGGTCCTGGTCGCCCTTGGCCTGGTTGACGTTGTCGGTGACCGCCACCAGCGGGCGGGAGTCGCCGAGGTCGTTGGCGAAGGCCTGGCGGCGGCTGGTGGTCCAGTTCCGGGCGCCAGAGTCCCAGGCTTCGGCGAGGGGCACCATGTGGTCGATGTCGAGGTCACTGGTGAGGGTCCAGTAGGCGTTGTCGTAGTCGGAATACCAGCGCCTGCCAGACAGGAAGCAGGAAGAGCCGACCGACGGCTTCGTGGCGGCCTCGGCAATGAGGACCTCATTGCGGGTGTTGCAACCGTCGCCGTCGGCGTCTTTTTAGTGAGGGAAGAGGCTGCGGTCGTATCCGGTGCGGACCTCGGTGGCCAAGGGCAGGTTCACCACGGCGGTGCGCAGGTATGCGGAATAGGTTTCGGCGTGGGCGGGGGCGGCGGTCAGGACGGTGGTGGCGGTGACGGCGGCCAGCAGGGTGGCGGCCCATCGCACGGTACGGGTGTCGGCTCTCCCGGTCAATCGAAGATAGCGTTACTTCGATATGCGTGGGTGTCGACCGGCAAAGCAATGGTCGACAAGCGAACAACCGCAGAACAACCGCTCCGCCGGCGGTAGCTGTCAGTGCGCTGCCTCCGAGACGGGCTGCTGGTACTGGTAGACATCGGTGTCATCAACCCTGCCGGCGAGGACGTAGGCGTGCTCCACCACGGGCGCCGCGGCATCGCTCGCCCCGACGTAGAAGCCAGTCTGAGGCAGCTTGACCACCGCCGGCGGGCTGCCGTCGGCGGCGACCTCCACCGGCATCAGTCGCCCGTCGACCGGTCCACCGAGAAACCGTGCATCTACTGCCGCCATCCGGCCATCGTGCCGGATCCGCCTATTTGTGGTGAGCATCGTTCAGTGACATCAGGGGTGGTGGACAAGGACGGACCATCTCTGAAGCACGTGCCAACGGTCGATCACGCCCTGACGAAGTGCCAGAAGTGCGACACCGACGTGTGGACGGGGCCGAGGCAGCACGCCTACTCGGGCTCGGCTGTGTGAGCGTGGAGTCAGGAGCGGCACCGCTGTTCGCGGTGGTGCTGAACTTCGTTGGCCTGCTCCTGATGTCCGTCGTTGTCTGCCGTCGTGCCGGTCTTGCTGCTCGGTTGGCTGGTTGTGCCCGGCATGGGTTGCGAGCAGATTGAGGGCATCCTCCGGTAGCTTCAACGCCGCCGATACGGCGGCAACCGGGACCGCCGCAACGCCGAACGAGACAAAGGTCCACCAAAGTGAGCAAGCTCGGAAATTTCGTGTGGGGCATCGCCGACCTCCTGCGTGGGCCGTACAAGCCCCATCAGTATGGCGCCGTGATCCTGCCCATGACGATCCTGCGCCGCCTGGAGTGCGTGATGGAGCCGCACCGGGAGGCTATGGCGAAGATCGTTGCGGAGCACGACGACGACCTGCGGCGCAAGACGTTCGTGCGCCGCGCCACGGGCCTGCCGTTCTACAACACCTCGGCGTTCACCCTCGAGGTCGCACTCGAGGACCCCGACAATTTGGCCGCGAACCTCGTCGACTACATCAACGGGTTCTCGTCAGAAATCGACGTGTTCAAGCACTTCGAGTTCGAGACGCAGATTCACAACCTCGACCGGGCCGGCCGTCTGAACCTCGTCGTGCAGGGGTTCGCCGGGGTCGACCTGCACCCCGACGCCGTCGACAACCCAGGTATGGGCGATCTGTTCGAGCACCTCATCTACCGCGACTTCGAGGCCGCGAACGCCGAGGCAGGCGACTTCTACACCCCTCGCGACGCGATCCGACTCCTGGTCGACCTGGTCTTCGCGGAGGACACCGACGCCCTGCGCGCGCCGGGCACCCTCCGCTCGGTATACGACCCGACGGCGGGTACCGGCGGCATGCTGTCCGTCGCTGAAGAGCACCTGCTCTCGCTCAACCCGAAGGCGAAGCTCGCCCTGTACGCCCAGGAGGTCAACCCCGCCTCCTATGCTGTCTGCAAGTCCGACCTCCTGATCAAGGGGCAGGACGTGTCGAACGTGCGCCACGGCGATACGTTGGCCAACGACCTGTTCGCTGGCGAGACGTTCGACTACTGCCTGTGCAACCCGCCGTACGGCGTGGACTGGAAGGCGTCGGAGACGGCTGTGCGCGCCGAGCACAAGCGCGGCGACAGGGGCCGGTTCGGCGCCGGTCTGCCCGGTGTCGGCGACGGCGCGATGCTGTTCCTCCTCCACCTAATCTCGAAGATGCGCCCCGTGGACGCCAAGGGCAACGGCGGCCGTGCTGGCATCGTCCTTTCCGGCTCCCCACTGTTCAACGGCGGCGCTGGTTCCGGTCCGTCGGACATCCGAGGGCACCTTCTCGAGAACGATCTTGTCGAGGCGATCGTTGCCCTGCCTCTCGATATGTTCTACAACACTGGCATCGCCACCTACCTGTGGATTCTGGACAACTCCAAGTCGCCGGAGCGTCAGGGTAGGGTCCAGCTCATCGATGCCACTGGCATGGGGTCGAAGATGCGCAAGAGCCTCGGTGCCAAGCGCGTCGAGATCAGCGAAGCTGACCGGGCGAAGATCGTTCAGACCTACGACCGATTCACCGAGACCAGCACATCCAAGATCATCGACAACCTCGACTTCGCCTACTGGTCCATCACCGTCGAGCGGCCTCTCCGCCTGAACTTCGCCTGCAGCCCTGAGCGCACCAAGACGGCCGTCGATACCAAGGCCCTCGCCAAGGTGCAGGGGCTCGGCGAGGCCCTGGATACGTTCGGCGACGCTCTCTACCTCAACCGTGAGGAGTTCCTGCGCGAACTGAGCAAGCACCTCGGCGCCAGAGGGATCGGCCTCACGGCGCCGCAGCGCAAGGCGCTGTGGCAGGCGCTGGGCGAGCGCGACGAGAACGCCGACACCTGCACCGTCCAGGCCGGCCCGGAAAAGGGCTCTCCCGAGCCCGACACCGCCCTGCGCGACACAGAGATGGTGCCGTTCGGGTGGGGCGGCCACGACAAGAACCACGACGCCGCAGGGGAGACGATCGACGCCTACTACGCCGCAGAGATCGCTCCGCACTTCCCCGACGCCTGGATCGACCACGCAAAGACCAAGGTCGGGTACGAGATCCCATTTACCCGCCATTTTTACACCTTCGTCCCACCCCGTCCATTGGCGGAGATTGACGCCGATCTCAATAAAGTCGTGGCCGAGATCATCGATCTTCTGCAGGAGGTCGAGCGATGACTACGCCGGTGACGCACCCTGCGGTGCAGGCGCGGGTTTCGAAGTGGCTTGGCGTCCTCCCCCATGACTGGTCCGGGGCGCGACTCTGCCAGGTCGCTGAGGCATGGACGAGCAACGTCGACAAGCACACCGTTGAGGGGCAACCGGCGGTGCGCCTGTGCAACTACACCGACGTCTACAAGAACAGCTCAATAACGTCCAACCTCGACTTCATGAAGGCGACTGCTACCGCCGAGCAGATTGTACGTTTCCGTATCCGGCGTGGAGATACCATCATCACAAAGGACTCCGAGACCGCAGACGACATCGGCATCCCTGCCTACGTTGAGTACGAAGCTGACGACCTCATTTGCGGGTATCACTTGGCGATCGTGCGCCCCGATCCGCGGGCAGTCGCGCCACGGTTCCTCTACTGGGTCATGGTATCGAGCGCGGTGCAAAGCCAATGGAGGGTCCTGGCATCGGGCGTGACTCGCGTCGGACTCCGTAGCACGGACCTGACGAAAGCGACCATCCCGCTCCCGCCCGCCGCCGACCAGCTAGCCATCGCCGACATCCTGGACCGCGAGACGGCTCAGATCGACGCCCTGATCAGCAAGCAGCACGGCCTCATCAAGGTCCTACGCGAACGACGCTCGGCGCTGCTCGATCAACACTTTCAGTCCTCCGAGGGCAAGCGCTCGGCTAGCATTCGGCAGACCCTCATGAAGCTGACTCGTCCCGCTCCCAGCGGGCTCGGAGTCGTTACCGCGTACCGCGACGGAGTCGTGACCCTTCGATCAAACCGGCGCGAGGACGGCTACACGTTCTCCGAGACCGAGGCTGGTTACCAGGAGGTCCTTCCGGGCGACATCGTCTTCCACGCGCTCGACGGGTTCGCGGGCGCGGTTGGGGTCTCGGACAGTCACGGCGTCTGCACACCGGTGTACCACGTGTGCAGGCCACGAGGTGATGACGATCCCGAGTACCTGGCGCTACTGCTGCGGTACCTCGGGACTTCAGGCTTCCTAGCTGTTCAGGCGCCGAACGTGCGGCAGCGCAGCGTCGACTTTCGCAACTGGTCTACGTTCGCGCGGGTCCCGCTGATGCTTCCGTCCCCCGACGAACAGCGAGCGTTCATGGCCGACTACCGCGCGCGCAAGGCGAGCGTCGACGCACTGATTGCCAAGACGCAGCAGCACATCGCGTTCGCGAAGGAGCGCCGTGCCGCACTCATCTCCGCGGCCGTCACAGGTCAAATCGACGTCGCCGGAAGGAGTGCAGCATGATGGCTGTCGACCAGAGCCGCGAGGAGCAGTTCGAGGCCGAGATCTGCGAGCACCTCGCCGCACACGGGTGGCTGTACTCGCCCAATGACGCCGGCTACGACGCCGAAAGAGCCCTCTTCCCGGAGGACGTGCTCGGCTGGCTCGAGGACACACAGCCCGAGCAGCTGGCGAAGGTCGTCAAGGCCGGGTCGGTGTCGGAGGGCAAGCAGCGGGAGCAGGTCCTGGACGCCATCGCGAAGAGGCTGGACGCCTCCATGAGCCATGGGGGCGGCACGCTGAACGTGCTGCGCCGGCCGGTATCACACGTCAACGCGACGTTGCGCATGTGCCAGTTCAAACCAGCCACGACTCTCAACGCCAAGACGGTCGAGGACTACGGCAAGGTGCGGCTGCGGGTGATGCGTCAGGTGCGTTTTTCGCCGGCAAAGGGTGACAACCGGGCCATCGACCTCGTGTTCTTCGTGAACGGTCTGCCCGTGGCAACGCTCGAGCTCAAGACTTACTTCAAGCAGGAAGTACGCTCAGCAATCGACCAATACAAGCACGACCGCCGCCCCAAGGGCCAGCCACTGCTGGGGCACGGAAACCGTGCGCTCGTGCACTTCGCCGTGGATGACGACGAGGTGTGGATGACCACGCGCCTCGCCGGGTCCAATACGTTCTTTCTGCCGTTCAACCGCGGTACCGCCGACGGCGGGAAGGGCAACCCGCCGAACCCGAGCGGCGCGGCGACAGCCTACCTGTGGGAGCGGGTGCTTCAGCGGGACCGGTGGCTGAACATCCTAGGCGCCTTAATGTTCACCCGTCACGAGGAGACCGTCGACCCGATCAACGGCAAGAGGTCAAAGAAGTCAACGATCCTGTTCCCGCGCTTCCATCAGTGGGAGGCGGTGACGTCTCTGGTGGAGGCCGCTCGTGTTGAGGGCCCGGGGCACAAGTACCTGATCCAGCACTCGGCCGGGTCGGGTAAGACGAACTCGATCGCGTGGATCGCGCACCGTCTGGCGCGCCTACACGATGCGGACAACGTCAAGGTGTTCGACACGGTCTTGGTCATCACCGACCGAAGCGTGCTGGACGACCAGTTACAGGAAGCGGTGCGGCAGGTCGACAACCAGCCGAACCTCGTCGTGACGATCGACGACACCGAGGTACGCCGCGCAGGCGGGTCGAAGTCCAAGGCGCTGGCTGCGGCGCTGCGCGACAAGCGGCTGATAGTCGTGGTCACGATTCAGACGTTCCCGTTCGTGATGAAGGAACTCGCGGAGAACAAGGCCCTGGCAGGGCACAACTTTGCGATGATTGTCGACGAGGCGCACACCTCACAGTCGGGTGCGACTTCGAAAGAGGTCCGCAAGGTACTGTCGGCCGGCGGTGTAGCGGTCAAAGAGCCTGTCGCTGTCGACGCGGAGGACACGCTCAACGAGGAGATAGCCCGGCTAGCAGCCCAACGTGCGAACCCGACGAACATCTCCTACTTCGCGTTCACCGCCACCCCTAAGGCCAAGACGCTCGAGCTGTTCGGTCGCCCTGACGAAGACGGGTTACCGCGGGCGTTCCACGTGTACTCAATGCGGCAGGCGATCGAGGAGGAGTTCATCCTCGACGTGTTGCGCGGTTACCAGACCTACTCTACGGCATTCCAGATCGAAACCCGCGCCAAGAGCGGCGTAATCGCCACCGCGCATAGCACCGACGAAGCCGATGACGGAGACCTGGTAGATGAGAAGGCGGCGTCGCGCGGCATCATGCGGTTCGTCAAACTCCACCCGTCCAACATCGGGCAGAAGGTAGAGATCATCGTCGAGCACTTCCGCGCGAACATCGCCCACCTGCTGGAGGGGCACGCGAAGGCAATGGTCGTCACCGACTCGCGCGTGGCAGCGGTGAGGTACAAGAGGGAGATCGACACGTACATCAGGAACAAGGGATACCAACTGAGAACCCTGGTCGCCTTCTCCGGCACCGTCAACGACTCCGACTACGTCATTGAAAAGGCCACCGAGGCGTCGATGAACCCGGGAGCGCGGGCGGACCTGGCCGAGGAGTTCAAGGGCGCGACCTACCGCGTCATGATCGTCGCGGACAAATTCCAGACCGGGTTCGACCAGCCGCTGCTGTGCGCAATGTACGTCGACAAGCGACTCGACGGCATCGCCGCCGTGCAGACCCTCTCCCGGCTCAACCGCACCTACCGGTCACCGGCCGGCGAGAAGAAGGAACGCACGTTCGTCCTGGACTTCGTCAACGACCCGGCCGACATCCAGGCGTCGTTCGAGCCGTACTACAACGAGGCGCGCATCGAGTCGACCACCGACCCGAACATTGTCCACGAGATCGCGGCCAAGCTCGCCGAGGCCGACATCTACACCGACGACGACGTCGAGGCCTTTGCCCATGCTTGGTTCACCCGGGCAGGTCACGGCGCCCTGTCGGCGGCGATCCAGGGACCCAAGGACCGGTTCGCCACCCTGTACCAGTCGGCCAAAACGCGTGACGACAAGGCCGAGATCGAGCGCCTCGAGCTGTTCCGCAAGGACGTCGGCACGTTTGTGCGCCTGTACGACTTCATGTCTCAGGTCGTCGACTACGAAAACACCGCCCTCGAGAAGCTGTCGGTCTTCCTCCGCCAGCTCGCCCGTGTCATCGAGACCGACCGTCTAACCTCGGACGTCGACCTGTCCGACGTCACACTGAAGCGCATCAAGCAGATCGACCACGGCAAGGTCGACCTGTCGCTGGGTGAGGAGCGAGCCCTGAAGCCGGCCACTGCAGCGGGTTCGGGTTCCGCGAACAGGGATCCGAAGCTGGTCGCCCTCGCCGACGTCGTCTCACGGATCAACTCTCTGTTCGCCGGCGACTTCGAGGCTGGCAGCGTCGAGGGCTTCGTGACGTCTGCCGCCAGCGAGATCATCTCCGACCCGGAGGTCGCCGAGGAAATCGACGCCAACGAGATCGACCAGTTCCGCAAGTCGCCGACCCTGCCGACCAAGGTCATCGACGCCGTACTCGACATCCCGGGTGTCATGGAGAAGATGGCCAACCGCGTGGTCGGCGACGCCGACCTTATTGACCTCATCGCTCAGGCCGCCTACCTGCTGCGCAAGATCGAGCAGGACCGGGAGCAGAGCGACGGGGACCAGGAATCCGGCGGACTCAACCAGCGTGAGTAAGGGGAGCTCCCCGCCCATTGTGGCACTCGTCCGGCTGGTCGCCGACCAGCTCCAGCTCGCGGAGCGGCAGCTACGGCAAGGCGACCACGTGCTGGTGTGCGGCAGCCCACTCGATCAGCTGGCGCAGGTCGGCGGGGAGTCGACGAATGCGCTCGGCGACGTGGCGCCCCGCCGGCAAGTTCACGGTCTCGCCCCGGTGGATCGGAAGTGCCGGCTGCGCCAATCCATGATCCGGGGGCGACCGGCATTGCACCCGCCCCTCCGCCGTCCTCGGCGGCCCTCATTAGGGTGTACGCACCACAGTGGAGCGGGTAGCCCCCAGAGAGACGGTATGCCCATGATCTCGATTGAACTCGGCAACGACGACCGGCTGTACGTGCAGGCCGTGCAGCACATGCTGCGGCTCTACCCCGGCGTCGGGGGCGCACACATTAGCCTGCGCTTCGAGCTCAGCCGACAGAACGACGCGCCGACCGCCTCGCCGTTTAAGGTGTCGTCGTTGCTGTACCTGTGCGGCGTGTCGGGCCAGGAGCAGAAGCTGCTGGGCGCGCTGGAGGTGGAGCAGCCCGTGAGCCCGCAAGTGCGGTCCAGCCAGTTGGAACTGGTCGGGTTCGTCAGCGACGAACAGCTCCGCGTCATCGAGGAACTGCGACGGGGCGAAGACCTGCACTTGTACGCCAACTTCACGGTGACCTCGGTTGTGGGTGACCCGCC
Organism: Micromonospora sp. NPDC052213; assembly: GCF_040679695.1. Classification (NCBI taxonomy): domain Bacteria; kingdom Bacillati; phylum Actinomycetota; class Actinomycetes; order Micromonosporales; family Micromonosporaceae; genus Micromonospora; species Micromonospora sp. NPDC052213. The sequence goes on along the minus strand of NZ_JBFAVI010000189.1, from coordinate 685 downwards.
CATTCTCCAGGTGAAGAGCGGCGGTGGCCGCTTCCACATCGGCGCCGGCGAGTGGTTGAAGCAGCTGGAGCAGGTAGACGCCGGCACGTTCATCGAGGTGCTGGTGCCGGTGGTCGGTGGGGCGGACTTCGCGATCGCGACGGAGGAGCTACGGAAGGCTAGGATCCTGCTGCGGCAGAGCAACATCGAGGGCGCGCTGCTCGCCGCGCGCAAGGCGCTGGAGCCGATCCGCAAAGCCGAGCGCACGGCGGCCATCCAGCGGAAGACCCTCGAGCGGGAGAGGGCCAATCCGGAGCGGCTCGTGGAGGAGAAGCGGACGCTGCCCGAGCGGTTCGCGTTCATCGTGGAGGACCTGGCCAGAACGCTGTCCGGCGCGATGCACAAGGATCCGGTGACCAAGACGTTCGAGTACACCCGGGGGGATGCGGTGATGCTGGTCGCGGCGACGGCGGGGGTGCTGGTCCGCGTGGCCGAGCAGCGGCGATGGAGCTCGACCGCCACGGGATAGCGCGGTCGGCCTGACCTCTGGCTCGACGTGCACGTCCCCGCAGGTCGGCCCGTACTACCCGAGGCCCAAAGAGATCAGAGGGCGCGATCCTGGCGACCAACACCTCGGCCATCCCGGTGACCCAGATCGCCACGGCGACCGAGCGGCCGGAGGCCGTCGTCGGCACCCACTTCTTCT
>NZ_JBFAVI010000188.1:0-13207 GCF_040679695.1 Micromonospora sp. NPDC052213 | reverse complement strand
GCGCCGGCACGGTCGCGGCGGCGGCGCGCGGCGCGCTGGCGGCCGGCGCGGTGGCGGCCAGGTCCAGGGTGGGGCCGGTGAAGCGGGCGGCGCCGCCGTGGCGGCTGCCCGCGTAGGCGGCCGGCGCGGTGGCCGCGAACCGGGCCAGCGGGTCACCGCCGCGGGCGGCGAGCCGCGCCGTCGCCGGCTGGGCGGGCAGGGGCCGGCCGGCGGCGTCCGGGTCGTCGATGATGATCCGGTCGTACGCGGAGTCGTCGGCCAGCTCGGCGAACGTGGTCAGGTCGGCCGGCGGCAGGGTGGTGCCCTCCGGCAGCGCGACGGTCCGCCCGGCGGCCAGCCGCACGAACCCGGGGGTGGTGAGCTGCTCGACGGGGGACAGGTCGCGGAACTGCCCCGGCGCGAAGTCGTCCTCGACGGTGTCGCCGAGGGTGCCGGACAGCGCGTCGTCGCCGGTGCCGACACTCACCCCGGTCAGCGTGAACCGGTTCGGTCCGCTGATCCGGGACGTGCCGACGCGTTGCAGGTCGGTGTCGAGCGGCAGCACGTTCTCCCGTACCGACAGGTGCGCGCCGGGTTGCAGCAGCATCGGCCCGGTCCAGCCGGTCAGGTCGCGCAGCGTCACCGGCTCGCCGGCGCCGATGGCGGGACGGATCTCCCACGCCTCGGGTGCGGACAGCGCCGCGCGCAGCGTCTCGGCGGCGTCGACGTGGGTGGGTTCGTCGGCCGCGGCGGTGTCCCCGTCGGTCCACGAGAACTTCGCCGACACCTCCCAGAACAGGAACTTGATCCGGGCCTCGCCCCAGGCCTTCCACGGGCCGGGGCCGGAGACGCCGATGAGCAGGTTGATCGCCAGCAGTTCCTTGTCGCCGTACTTCAGCGACACGGTGGCGCCGATGTCGGCGGTGAACCAGAACGGCTTGAACTGGAACATCACGTCGAGCCAGGCGCGGCCGTCGATGACGAAGCCGCCGCCCTCGAAGTGCAGCTTCAGTTCGGCGCCGAACTGGGCGGTGTTGCTGGTGACCGCCAGGTAGGCCAGCAGGTCGATGCCCTTGCCGGACTTCTGCAGGGCGATGCTGAAGCGTTTGACCGGCGGGAAGCCGGGCGGGGGTGTGTAGCGGGGGTGGAAGCCGCCGATCGACATGGCGAAGGTGCGCCTGGCACCCCAGCGGGCCCGCAGCGCCATCTCCCCGGAGACCGGCCGGCCGAACAGCTTCGAGTCGATGAGTGCGGCATCGAGGCTGATCTCGCGGCGAGCGAAGTCGACCATGCCGAAGGAGTCCAGCCGGAACCTGCCGGCGTCCTTGAAGTCGATCACCAGCTTGCCGAGCAGCAGGATGCGTACCGGGTCGGGGAACTCGACGAGCACCCCCAGGTCGGCGACGACCTGCCCACCGAGGAAGTTCAGCCGCACCATCGCCCCGAGGACGGTGCCGGTGGTGTCGACCGGGAACAGCCGGCTGAGGGTGGCGATGACGGCCGGGGCGTTGGCGACGGGGTCCTGCGGGAACAGCAGCGCGTCGAGGGTGCCGGCGCGGGCGGCGTTGCGGAACTCCTCGGGGTTGCTGCGCCGGTTGTGCCCGACGACCAGGCCCAGGCCGGTGATGGAGATGCCCCAGAACAGCATCAGCCCGGGGAACCACTCGTACGTGCCGGCGAGGAGCAGGGAGAAGCTGTGCCCGCCGTCGGCCTCGGTCAGCCGGCTGCCGTCGGGGTTGCGGGTGTTGACGATCGCGGTGGCCTGGAGCCGGAACCCCTTCATCGGGGCGAGCGGCGTGGTGGAGGTCATGCCGAGCTGCAGGGCGCCGGCGTACATGCCGCGGGGCTCGTCGACGAACAGGTAGCCGCCGCCGGAGACGAAACCGTTGTCCATCCGCAGCGCGACGCCGTCGGGCGCCTTGAACCCGGGCGCCAGGTCGGCCACGCCGAGGTTGCCGCCGCGGGCGTCGTCCCCTCCGCCGGCCGGGAGCGCGGGCGGGAAGGTGAGGTCGGCGCGGACGCCGATGTTCTCCACCGTGACGTGCAGCGGTCCCAGCGCGGCCTTCACGGTGGTCGTGATCAGCAGGCTGACCGCGCGGGTCTGCGTGGAGGCCTGCAACGCGATGCGCAGCCCCTCGATGCCGATGCCGTGCCGGGACAGGTGCACCGGGTACTCGGCGGCCAGGGCGGCGGCCCCGGCCAGGTGCAGGCCGGTGCGCATCGACCAGGCGGCGCCGAGGTCGAGGCCGAGGCGCAGCCCGTCGGCGGGCAGCAGCTTGGCGAGCAGCCCGTCGCCGTCGCCGGCGCGGATGACCAGCTCGGCGCGGCCGGCCTGCACGCCCAGCTCGACGTCGTCGCGGCCGGCGCCGAGGCTGGCCCGGCCGGTGACGACGAGCTGCCCGACGGCGAGGTGGGTGCCCTCCGGTGCGCCGATGATCCAGCCGGGCTCGCCGGCCGGCGCGATCCGGGCGATCTCGGCGGCCCACTTGACGACGGCCGCGTCGCCGCTGAACGTGACCCCGTCGCTGTTGACGGCGATCGCGGGGCCGGCGCCGCTGAGGTCGGTGGCGACGTTCCACGCGCCGATCGACCCCTCCAGGTGCGCCTCGCCGGTCGGGGCGAGGATCACGGTGAACCGGCCGTCCCAGCTCGCCAGGCCGAGGGTGACGCCGACGCCGAAGGTGGGCTGCCACGCCGCGAGCCCGGCGCCGGTCGGTGGGGGTTCCCCGCCGGGGGTGCGCAGCCCGGTGAACCGCAGCCGCAGCAGGCTGTCCGCCAGCCGCCGCCCCACCTCGCCCTGGTCGGGGCCGACGCCGGGGCGTACGCCCTGGTCGGCGTCGAGGCCCAGGGCCCGCAGCGCCCGCGCCAGCCGGGGCAGCAGCCGGGCGGACAGCTCCGCCACGCCCTCCGGGGTGTCCCAGCCGGCCGGGGCGTACAGGCCGCGGAAGTAGCCGCCGGGGTCGGCGACGAGGTCGACGACACGTTCGAGGTGCAGCTCGTCGCGCCGGCGGGGCAGCCGGATCGGGGCGTCACCGGGCGGCATCGGCGCGCTGGGCAGGCCGTCCGTGGCGGGGGTGACCAGGCCCAGCAGGTCCAGCACGGGCACCGTCCACGGCGCCCGGCGCAGCAGGTACGTCAGGATCAGCAGGTCGAGCAGGTCGTCGGCGAGCTCCTCGGGCAGGCCGGCCACGTCGGGCAGCTGCCCCTGCAGCGTCGGCGGCAGGGTGCCGATCTTGCCGAACGCGTTGCCGGCGGCGGTGCCGAGCTTCTTCACCGCCTCCAGGCTGTCCAGCTCCGCCTCGGCCGCCGCGCCGAGCGCGTCGAGGGCCGGGCCGATCGTCTTCACCCAGTCCTCGAAGCGGGCGGCGTCGAACCCGCTGACCGCCTCCAGGTCCCAGCCCAACGCGCGCATCAGCCGGGCCCGCTGCCACGGGTCGTACGCGGCCAGCACCGGCTCGGCCAGCAGCCGGATCTCGTTCCACAGCAGTGCCAGCGCGTTCTTGGCGTCGCTCATCGTCCATCCCGTCCCTCGTGCTGCCGGCTGCTGTCCGTCGCCGGTCGTGTGCTGCTCACGCGGTCACCCGCGACAGGTCGCCGAGGTCCAGCCGCAGCGACCGACGGGCCGCAGACAGGCCCCGCTCGGCGGCGGGCAGCGCGTCCAGCGGCAGCGTGTAGTGCCGCCCCGTCGGCCAGGACGGCCAGGCGGCGAGCCGGGTCAGCGCGGTGGCGACCTCGGCGTCGCCCGCGACGACCTGGCCGATGGCGGTGATCAGCGCGGTCTCGTGCGCGTCGGTCCAGCCGGTGGGCGCCCCGCTGAAGTCCGCGCCCAGCGCCCTGGCCTTCGTGAGCACCAGGTGCAGCGGCGTGGCGGCACGCGCCCGGGTGCGGAACTCCGGCTTCTCCGCGTTCGCCGACGGCGGCCCGACGGCGACGAGCTGGTGCGCCCGGTGCTGCTGCCAGCAGGCCAGCAGCGCCACCGCCCGCTCGGAGGTGAACACGTCGCCGACGCGGGCCCGCCGCGGGTTGCCGTCCACCCCGGGCACGTTCGCCACCGTGGGGGAGACGTCCGGGTCGGGGGAGTCCCAGTCGGTGGCCAGCAGGTCGTGCAGCCGCTGCCGGGCGAACGCCCAGATCCCCCGGCGGACGCCGTCGTGGCCGCGCAGCGCGAGCGCGTAGCGGTGCATCCAGTGCCACGACCGCAGCCCCAGCAGCTCCAGCGTCGTGCTGATGCCCTCGCGCGCGGCGCCGGTCGCGTCGGTCCGCGCCGGGCGGGCCCGCAGCACCCGCAGGTCGGTGAAGAGCAGCCCGCCGCCGTCGCGCCCCCACCCGGGCACGGCGGTGACACCCGCCAGCCCGCCCAGCGCGTCGTAGGCGTCCCGGTCGGTGGCGCGCAGGAACGCCAGGTACGCCCACATCTCGCCCGGCTCGGAGTTCAGGTCGAGGAAGGTCGGCACCGACGTCGGCGTGACCAGCGGGCCGTGCGCCCGCCAACCGAACGGCCCGAACCGGATCACCGCCGGGTCGTCCGCGGCGACCGCGTCGAGGTAGCCGCCGGCGGCGTCCGGCATCCGGTTCTCGGCGACGGCCCGCAGCACCTTGAAGGTGGACAGCTGCCGGGCGGCCCGCGCGCCCGCGTCCCCGCCCGCGCCGATCGCCGCCACCAGCGCGGCCAGCGACGGCCCGCTGCCGTGGTCCTGCGGGCGCGGCAGCACCGCCTCGGGCAGCAGCTCCGACTCGGCGTCGAGCACCGGGCCGCTCCACTCGGCCCCGGTGGGGTGCGCCCGGTACGCGCCCAACCGGATCAGCTCCGGGTACCCGTCCGGCGCGCGGCCCGCCCCCGCCGGCCGCCCGGTGACGACCCGCGAGTACACCCGCCGGTCGGCGGCGGTCACCTCGTCGAAGTTCCACACGTTCGGCTGGTCCAGCCGCTGCGGGACGTCCCCCGCCACCTGCCACGCCTCGACCACGACGGGGGAGCGCCACCGCTTGTCCAGCCAGTGCTTGATCGCCACCTGGGTCGCCAGGTCGGCCATGCCGCTGACCGGCCCGAGGTACCGTTCGGCCTCCGGCACGTCCACCGGCTGCAACCGGTCGGAGTAGCGGGGCGCGGTGGCGCCGGCCGGCTCGACCGCGGCCCGCTCCCGGCGGGCGTACGTCTGGAACTCCAGCACCGCCCAGTAGGTGAGCAGACCGAACACTCCGTCGACCTCGGCCGGTGCCAGGAAGCCCAGCGTGGCCAGGTCCTGCTGCAACCGGGTCACCCAGCGGTCCTTGACCAGCTCCGCCGGCCGTTCCAGCCCGTCGTAGCGGGCCTTGGCCGTCGCCGTGGCGTCCCGGTCGTCGGCGCGCAGGTTCCATCCCCCGTACGGCGGGGTCACGGCCAGCGAGCAGCCGAAGGACAGGTCCACGGTGAACGTGGTCAGCGCGGCCGCCCGGTTCTCGCCGGGCAGATGCCACCACAGCCGCTGCGTCGCCGACTTGCACTCCCCGTCCGGCCAGTCGAAGGTGACCTCGCCGAGGTTGTTGCGGCCGACGATCTCCTTGCCGTTGCCCCACGACCCCTTGTAGTGGTCCAGGTTGCGGGCCGCCGCCAGGTACTGCGCGAGCGCCTGGTCGCGCGGCAGGCCCGCCGGGTCCACCACCGACTCCGGCGTGCCGTCGCGGCGGACCTCCGGGTCGGCCTCGTCGTGGCGGACGAACTGCACGTGCACGTTCCACTCCGGATGCCGGGTCAGCACCTTCAGCGCGTCGAGGTCGCTGACCGAGGGCCGCCCGGACACCCACCATCCGGTCACGTCGTCGGCGGCCAGCGTCGCCTGCACGCCGGCCTGCATGCGCTGGCCCTCCTTGTCGGGCAGCTCGTTGGCCCAGCCGACCAGGTCGATGCGGCCGGTGCCGTCCAGCAGCGGCACGTACCCCAGCGCGTGCAGGATCCGGGTCTTGCCGTCCTCGTTGCGGAACCCGCTGGACACGAACCCGGCGAGCACCCCCTCGGTGCGGTTGACCCCCTCGAACGGCTTCGCCGGGTCGGGCCCGCACGCGTACGGCAGGGTGGCGGAGTAGCGGATCCGCTCGGCGGAGCCGAAGTGGATGTCGCCGCCGAGCATGACCAGCCGCCGCCGCCGGACACCGTCGGCGCCGGGAGGCGCCGCCGCGAACAGCCGGGCCAGGATCTTGTGTACGGCGGCGTCGCTGGTCACCCACGCGTCCTCCGCGTCGGCCTCGTACCGGCCGGCGAACACCTTCGCGAGGGGCTGCGCGAGCTGCTCCAGGACGGGCACGCCGAACAGGGCGACCGGCTGGGCGACGACGGTGACCGCGTCGTCGCCGAGCACACCGCCGCCGCTGATCATCTCGTTGAGCGGCTGGTCGTCGTAGAGCAGGCCGCCCGGCTTGCCCGCGCCGGCCGGGTACTGCCGCCAGGTGCGGGTGTCCAACGCGACCAGCTGGTAGCGCGGCCACGTGACGGTCCAGTGGTAGGTCAGCGCGCCCGCCGGCCGGGCCAGCCGGCCTTCGCTGGTGACCGCCGTGGGCAATCCGAGACGGGTCCGCAACGCCAGGTCGTCGCCGTCGTTGGGGGCGGCGACCCAGCCGCGCAGCGCGGCCAGCGCCGCCCGGCCCGGCTCCCCGGCGGCCCCGGCCTCGGCGTACCGCTCCGGGGTGTTCCCCCACGCCTGGAACACCGCGTACGCGGCCATCGCGTTGCGCACCACCCGCCGCCCCAGCGGAGAGTTCACCACCGCGTCGGTGACCCACGAGCTGGTCATGTTCCAGTCGTCGGTGACCTCGTGGTCGTCGGCCACCATGTACGTCGCCACGTTCGCCAGCTGCCGGCGCACGGCGCCCAGCCCCTGCCGGAACATCCGCAGCGCGAGCGCCTGCCGCTGCCACCGCTCGAACCGCTCGATGATCTCCTTCTGCTGGGCGCTGGGCGTGTACGCCCGCCCGGCCAGCATGAGGTCGTACACCGTCTCGCCGGGGCGGCGGTCCTGCGGGTCCTTCAGGATCCGGGTGTCCGCCGGCAGCACGTGCTCGAACCTCGGCCAGCTCTCCGGCCACAGCACGTCCGACCAGACCAGCAGGTACATGCACAGGTACTCGCGCAGCGACATCAGGTGGCTGTCGGCCGCGCCGGAGGTGAACTTCGCGTCCTTCGCCATCGCGTCGGCGCGCTTGCCCGGCGCGTACCGCGCGTCCGTCGGCTGATCGGTCGTCCCGACCGGCAGCACCTCGGCGGCCAGGCCCAGCCGGGCGGCCACCCCCAGGTACGCGGGCACCGCCGGGTCGCTGCCGTTCGCCGCCAGCGCGTCGTGGCCGTGGATCAGCGCGAGCAGCGGGTCGGCCACGTCGTCGGCGTAGATCTGGTCCCCGCCGAGCACCAGCTGGTGCGGGCGCCGGGCCGGGTCGCCCGCCGAGGCCGCGATGATCGGGTCCAGGGCGGGGAACGCGTCGTAACCCTCGCCGTGCGGCTTGCGGCACGACCCGTGGAAGATCCGCAGCCCGTTCGGGTCACCCGGCGGGGTGGCGAAGGTCGGGAACGCGGGCGCGGCGGCCGGCGCCTGCGGGTGCCCGACGTACGTCAGGGCCGCCCGCGCCGCCGCCGCGTCGGCGGCGACCACGCCGGCGTCGAACAGGCTCCCGGCGGTCGAGCCGCCGGAGAACCCCAGGTCGTAGCCGTAGAGGGTGCCGGGTTGCAGGGTGATCCCGCTCGCGGTGACCGCGACGACGTGCAGCCGCTCCCCGAGCCGCACCGTCGTACGGCTGGCGGTGCCGACCGTGGCGCCACGGGCGAACCCGGGAGCCGCGCCGACCGCGAACACGTTCAGGGTCACCGTGCACTCCGCGCGCAGCGCGACGAACACCGTGACGCCGTTCGGGTCGACCCGACGCACGACGGGACCGCTGAGCACCAGTGGCAGATTCGACGGAGCCGTCATCGCGCATCCCTTCGCCAGTGGCCGAGCGACGGGACGGTGGGAGTCGCGCGGTGTCTACGACGATTGAAGTCGCCGGGATGCGCCGCGCCTACCGGGCAACGGTGCGGAAGACCCGTCCCGGCGTTCGGCAACCACCGGATCCACGACGGGTGAGGTGAGCCGACCGGGCGGGCCGGGTGTCCACTCAGTTCGTTCCTCTGACGGAGACCCGACGCCGGCTTGCCGCCGGGCATCGCGGCGCGGTAACACCGGCAGCGCCGGGCCAGGTGCCGACGTGGTCGCATGCCTTTCCCCTCCCCGTGCGGACGCCGCTCCGACGGCCGATGTCGGCCCGGGAACGTGAGTCCGGATGTCGTGGCGGCCGGCCCGTCCACCCCGTGTGGTGCGAGCGGGTTGTGCCGGGTGTAGCCGTTGCCGTGCAACGGTTCCGGCGGGTCTGCCGGCCACCTCGCCCGCAAGCCTGTCGGCCCGGGGGGTACCAGCGACAGGGTCCGCTGTCCCGGGCGGCCGGGACACGGGTTCCGGATCTTTCGACCGTCCGCACGACAACAGGTGTCCAACCATCCGGGATGGCCCACCGGGCCGAGCCCTCCGAGCCGACCGGTCAGGAAGGCGCGGTTGCGGCGTGCCCTCCGGCCCGCAGCGAAAGTGGGTCATGGTTCACGCGGTATAGGGGCGTGATCGGGCTGGCCTGCTGGCCACCGCGACCGATCTTGCGGCGAGCTGTCAGGTCCGCGCCGGGGCGATGCTCGGTGGTGCCCTGCGAACGTGATTCGAGGAGCCTTCAGGCGAGGCGGCGGCGGCTTTGATCACGTCTTCGCTGGCAAACACGCTGTCTCTGCTGGCCGCTGAGCGGGAGGCCCTGGGCACCCGCCGCGTAACCCGGGGCTGACCTGCGAAGACGCCGCATTTACCAGCTACGGCGGGAGCACTAGTCTCGGCGTATGGCGAGGTACTACGACGTGCACCCGGACAATCCCCAGCTCCGGGTCCTCCGCCAGGTCGCCGACCTGATCCGGGACGGCGGGCTGGTCGCCTACCCGACGGACTCGTGCTTCGCCTTCGGTTGCCAGCTGGGCAACCGGGCCGGGCTGGACCGGATCCGGGAGGTCCGTCGGCTGGACGAACGGCACCACTTCACGCTGGTGTGCCGGGACTTCGCCCAGCTCGGCCAGTTCGTGCAGGTCAGCAACTCGGTCTTCCGACTGGTGAAGGCATGCACCCCGGGCAGCTACACGTTCATCCTGCCCGCCACCCGTGAGGTGCCGCGTCGGCTGCTGCATCCCAAGAAACGCACGGTGGGCGTACGCGTCCCCCGGCACACGGTCGCCCAGGCGCTGCTGGCCGAACTCGGCGAGCCGTTGGTGTCGAGCACCCTGATCCTGCCCGACGAGGACGAGCCGATGACCCAGGGGTGGGAGATCAAGGAACGGCTGGACCACGTCCTCGACGCGGTGATCGACGCCGGCGACTGCGGAAAGGAGCCGACGACCGTGGTCGACCTGTCGCAACCCGAGCCGGAGATTCTGCGCGAGGGGGCAGGGGACCCGTCCCGCTTCGCGTGAGTGCACCGCCGCCCTGATCGGCGTCCACCTGCCCGTCGGTTTCCCTCCGCGGCGTGCGCGGCCGGCACGACGGCTTGCGCAAGGTGGAAGGCGCGTCCCGCTGGCTGCGTCCGGTGAGATGAGCCGTACGCCACGCCGCCGGGACCGGGGGCGTCCGCAGCCGAGGCGGTCTCGATGTACCAGCAGCCCCTGCAACCTGTCGCCGGGTCGCTCGCGCTGAGCGCCGCCTGCGCCGCGCTCCCACTGCTGACCCTGTTCGTCCTGCTCGGCGTCGTGCGTGCGCGGGCCTGGATCGCGGCGTTCGGTGCGCTGACCGTGGCGGTCGTCCTGGCCTGGTGGCTGTGGCGGATGCCGTTGTCGCAGACGCTGCTGGCCGCCGGCCAGGGCGCCACCTTCGCGCTCTTCCCGCTCGTCTGGACGTTCGGCACGGCGATCTGGATCTATCGCCTGACCGTGCACACGGGGCACTTCGACACGCTGCGGCAGGGCTTCGCCCGGATCAGCGACGACCGCCGCATCCAGGCCATGGTGATCGCGTTCTGCTTCGGGTCGCTGCTCGAGGCGTTGGCCGGCCAGGGCACGCCGATGGCCGTCACCACGGTCATGCTGCTGGCCCTCGGTTTCACCCCGGTTCGGGCGGCCGCCGTGGCGCTGGCGGCGAACACGGTACCGGCAGCATTCGGGCCGCTCGGCCTGCCGATCACCACGCTGGCCGGCGTGACCGGGCTGCCCGCGCCCGAACTGGGCATGATGGCCGGCCGGCAGGTCCCGGTGATCGCGGTCGTCGTGCCGCTGGTCCTGCTCGTCGTCGTCGACGGCCGCCGGGGCGTACGGGAGCTGTGGCGCCCGGCACTGGCGTGCGGCGCCGCCTTCGCGGTGGCCCAGTTCGTCACCGCGAACTTCCTGACGGCCGCGCTCGCCGACATCACGGCCGCGTTCGCGGGCATGGGCGTCCTGCTGCTCGTCACCCGCCGGCCGGCGGTGCGGCAGCGCGTTCCCGTGACGGCCGGCGGGGGCCTGCCCGAGGAGCGCGAGGCTCCGTCGCCGCCGGGCTCGCAGTGGCGGGCGTACGCGCCCTACCTGACGATCGTGGCGGTCTTCGCCGTCTCCCAGGTGCCGGCCGTCAAGCACCTGCTCGACGCGGGCACAGTGACGTTCTCCTGGCCCGGCCTGCACGTCGTCACGGCGTCCGGCGCGCCGTCGCCGCTGACGACCTTCCGCTTCGCCTGGTTCGCCGCCCCCGGATCGTTGCTGGTCGTGGCCGGTCTGGTCACGATGGCGCTGCTGCGGGTGTCACCGCGCGAGGCCGTGAGACTGTACGGGCGTACCCTGTTCGAGCTGCGCTGGGCCGTCCTGACGGTGGTCGGGCTGCTGGCCCTGTCGTTCACGATGAACGCCGCCGGGCAGATCGCCACCCTGGGTGTCTGGATGGCCGGTGCGGGTGGCTTCTTCGCCGTCCTGGCACCCGTTCTCGGCTGGCTGGGGGTCGCCCTGACCGGCTCGGACACCTCGTCCAACTCGCTGTTCGGCGCGCTCCAGGTGGCGGCGGCGCAGCGGGCCGGCCTCGACCCGGTCCTGCTCGCCGCGGCCAACGCCTCCGGCGGCACGCTCGGCAAGATGATCAGCTTGCAGAACTTGACGATCGCCGCCGCCGCTGTCGGACTCAGCGGCCGGGAGGGCGACCTGTTCCGGCGCATGTTCGGCTGGAGCGTGGCGCTGCTCGCCCTGATGTGCCTGCTGGTCGGGTTGCAGGCCACGCCCGTGCTGGCCTGGATGGTGCCCTGACGCGAGCCGGTCCGGAGGGGGTTGCCCCGCGCTCGTCCACGGTCCGTGACGCTCGATCGCCGGTCTTGTCATGGGACTGTCATGGGATCGCAGGGTCTCCTCCAAGATTGACACCCAGAGTGATTGCGGCCCGTCGCCGGCGTCAGTGGCGGTCGAGCCCCGGCGAACCGCACGTACGTTTCGTCATCCACGCAAGATCGCCTATGAACCGGAGACACCATCCCGAGTTCCCAGACCGCTGACAGGTCGGGACAAATCGGAATTGCGGGCCCACCGGCGGGAAACAGCGCCGGAACCGCGGCCTGCGTTCCCGCGAGCCCACGGAGGTCCACAGACCATGGCCGTGCCCGCCACAGGTACGTCAACTGACAGCAACACCCCGTTAGGAGAAGCGCCGGCCCAGCCGGGCCGCCGCCCGGGAGACGTCGACCGGACGGTGCTGGGGATCGCCGCCGCGGTGTCCGTGCTCTTCGTCGTGTGGGGCATCGTGGCCACCGACAACCTGGCGTCGGTCACCGGCGCGGCGCTCGACTGGGTGGTCAGGGCGTTCGGCTGGGTCTTCGTGCTGGCCAGCGCCGCCTTCGTCGTGCTGTCGGTCTGGTTGGCGTTGAGCCGGTACGGGCGGATCAAGCTCGGCCGGGACGACGAGAAGCCGGAGTTCTCCACCGTCTCCTGGGTGGCGATGATGTTCAGCGCCGGCATGGGCATCGGCCTGATGTTCTGGGGCGCCGCCGAGCCGCTGTCCCACCTGGGGACGCCGCCGCGCGGTCTCACCGAACCGAACTCCCAGCAGGCCGCCCGGGTGGCCATGGAGTACTCGTTCTTCCACTGGGCGCTGCACCCGTGGGCGATCTACGCGGTGGTGGGCCTGGCGCTGGCCTACTTCACCTTCCGCAAGGGCCGGCGCGGCCTGATCAGCAGCGCCTTCTTCCCGCTCATCGGCGAACGGGCCAACCGGGGCCCCGGCAAGGCCATCGACATCTTCGCGATCTTCGCGACGCTGTTCGGATCGGCGGTCTCCCTCGGGCTGGGCGCCCTGCAGATCAACAGCGGCCTGACGAACCTCTGGGACGTGCCGAAGTCCACCCCGCTGGCGATCGGGATCATCGCGGTGCTCACCGTGGCGTTCGTGGTGTCCGCCGTCACCGGCGTCAAGCGCGGCATCCAGTTCCTCTCGAACACCAACATGGTGCTCGCGGTGGCGCTGATGTTCTTCCTGCTCGTGGTGGGCCCGACGGTCTTCATCCTCAACAGCCTCACCGCGTCGACCGGCGGATACCTCTACGACCTCATCCCGATGAGCTTCCGCACCGGCGCCTTCGGGGGCGAGAAGTGGATGGCGGGCTGGACCATCTTCTACTGGGCGTGGTGGATCTCCTGGACCCCGTTCGTCGGCGCGTTCATCGCCCGCATCTCCAGGGGCCGTACCATCCGCCAGTTCGTCCTCGGTGTGGTGGCCATCCCGAGCCTCGTCAGCTTCGCCTGGTTCTCGGTGTTCGGCGGTACCGCCATCGACCTGCAGCTCGGCGGCACCGACCTCTCGGCCGCCGTGGCGGAGAGCCCGGAGGCCGCGCTCTTCGCGGTCCTGCGGGAGTTCCCGCTCTTCACCGTCACCGCGATCCTGGTGATGGTGCTGGTGGCCCTCTTCTTCGTCAGCGGGGCCGACGCCGCCTCGGTGGTGATGGGCACGCTCTCCTCGCGCGGCAACCTCGAACCGAGGGCATGGCTGGTCTCCATGTGGGGCATCCTGACCGGCCTGGTGGCCGCCGTGCTGCTGCTCGCCGGTGGCCTGTCCGCCCTGCAGTCGCTGACCATCCTCGCCGCGCTGCCGTTCCTGTTCGTGATGGTCGGCATGGTCCGGGGCGCCCCGAGCCCGGTGCCGTGGGCGCAGACCCGCGCCGTCCTGGACGTTCTCACCTCGGCGCGTGCCGTGGCCTGACA
>NZ_JBFAVI010000187.1:0-13384 GCF_040679695.1 Micromonospora sp. NPDC052213 | reverse complement strand
GGCCGGTCGGGGAACCGACCGGCCGGACCGCGCGGCGTGTCCGGCGTCAGGCGGCGGCGGAGGTCCGCACCAGGGTGCGGATCTGGCGCAGCAGCACCGACAGGGCGGCGAGATCAGCCCGGGACTCGTCGAACTCCCCCATCGCCCGCTCGGCCCGGTGGATCGACGTGGCGTTCGACTGCTCCCATTCCTGCACCCGCTCCTGCGGCGGCAGGGTGCCGGGGGTGGAGTCGAGCACCTCGGCGGTCAGCGCGGCCAGCGCGGCGTACAGGTCGTAGCGCAGCGCCATCCGGGCCAGCGTCTGCCAGCGGTCCTCCCGCGGCAGCAGCGAGATCTTCGACAGCAGCGAGTCGACCCGGAAGCGGTCGGAGAGCACGAAGTAGACCGAGGCCACCTCACCGACGTCGCGCCCGCTGCTCGCCGCCGTCTCCACCACGTCGAGCAGGCCGAAGCTGTACATCAGCCGGGTCGTCTGCTCGGCCAGGTCACGCGGCAGCCCCCGCTCGGTCAGCGAGTCGATGTGGGCCGCCAGCGACTCCCGCTCGCTGCCGTAGAAGCGCTCCTCGAGGTCGGGCAGGAGCTGGGCCACGCCGTCGCGCAACCTGGCGATCTCCGCCGGCACGTCGATCGGCGAGCGGCGGTTGGTCACCAGCCACCGCACCGCCCGGTCCAGCAGCCGCCGGGTGTCCAGGTAGACGCTCGTCTGCAGCTCCGGGTCGACCTTGTTGTCCAGGGCCTCCACGGCGTCCCACAGCTCGCGCAGCCCGAACACCTCGCGGACCACCACGTACGCCCGGATCACGTCCGCCGCCGAGGCGGCCGTCTCCTCGACCACCCGGAAGACGAACGTGATGCCGCCCCGGTTGATCGCCTCGTTGACCAGGACGGTGGTCACGATGTCCCGGCGCAGCCGGTGCTGGCCCATCCGGTCGGCGAACCGCTCGCGCATCGGCGTCGGGAAGTAGTTGACCAGGACGTCGGTCGTCCACTCCTCGTCCGCGAGCCCCTCGGCGAGGATCTCCGTCTCCAGGACGATCTTGACGTACGCCAGCAGCACCGCGAACTCCGGCCCGGTCAGCCCGGACTCGGTCCGCACCGCCAGCTCGTCGTCCGGCGGCAGCGCCTCCAGGGCCCGGTCCAGCGCCCCGGAACGCTCCAGCTCGGTGATCATCCGCCGGTGCACCGGCAGCAGCGAGGCGGCCTGCGCCTGCGCGTTGTTGATCGCCCGGGCCTGGTCGTAGTTGTCCCGCAGCACCAGCTCGGCGACCTCGTCGGTCATGTCGGCGAGCAGCTCGTCCCGCTCGGGGAGGGTCAGCGCGCCGTCGGCGACCGCCGTGTTCAGCAGGATCTTGATGTTCACCTCGTGGTCGGAGCAGTCCACCCCGGCCGCGTTGTCGATGAAGTCCGTGTAGATCCGGCCGCCGGTCTGGGCGTACTCGATCCGGCCGAGCTGGGTCCAGCCCAGGTTGCCGCCCTCGCCGGCCACCCGGCAGCGCAGGTTCCGGCCGTCCACCCGGATCGCGTCGTTGGACTTGTCGCCCACCTCCGCGTTGGTCTGGCTGGATGCCTTCACGTACGTGCCGATGCCGCCGTTCCAGAACAGGTCGACCGGCGCGGTCAGGATCGCCTTCATCAGCTCCTGCGGCGAGAGCTGCTCCACCTCGGCGTCCAGGCCGAGCCGCTCGCGGACCTGCGGCGAGATCGGCACCGACTTGGCGGTACGCGGGTACACGCCGCCGCCGGCCGAGATCAGCTCCCGGTTGTAGTCCTCCCACGACGAGCGGGGCAGCTCGAACAACCGCTTCCGCTCCGTGTACGAGGTGGCGGCGTCCGGGTCCGGGTCGAGGAAGATGTGCCGGTGGTCGAACGCGGCCACCAGCCGGATGTGCTCCGACAAGAGCATCCCGTTGCCGAACACGTCGCCGGACATGTCGCCCACGCCCACGACGGTGAAGTCCTGGGTCTGGGTGTCGTGTCCCATCTCGCGGAAGTGCCGCTTCACCGACTCCCAGGCGCCCCGGGCGGTGATGCCCATCTTCTTGTGGTCGTACCCGGCGGAGCCACCGGAGGCGAACGCGTCGCCGAGCCAGAAGTTGTGCGCCGTGGAGATCTCGTTGGCGATGTCCGAGAACGTCGCCGTGCCCTTGTCCGCCGCGACCACCATGTACGGGTCGTCGCCGTCGTGCCGGACCACGTCCTCCGGCGGCACGATCTCGCCGCTGACGATGTTGTCCGTGACGTCCAGCAGCGCCGAGATGAACTCCTTGTAGCAGACGACCGCCTCGTCGCGGTCCCCCGGCTTCTGCTTGAGCACGAAGCCGCCCTTCGCGCCGACCGGCACGATCACGGCGTTCTTCACCATCTGCGCCTTGACCAGGCCGAGCACCTCGGTGCGGAAGTCCTCCCGGCGGTCGGACCAGCGCAGCCCGCCCCGGGCCACCGGCCCGAACCGCAGGTGCACGCCCTCGAAGCGCGGCGAGTACACGAAGACCTCGAACTTCGGCCGGGGCGCCGGCAGGTCGGGGATCGCCTGCGGGTCCAGCTTGAACGCCACGTACGACTTCGGCCGCCCGTCCTCGCGCTTCTGGTAGAAGCTGGTGCGCAGGGTGGCCTGGATCAGCGTCAGGTAGGCGCGCAGGATCCGGTCCTGGTCGAGGCTGACGACGTCGTCCAGCGCGCCCCGGATCTCCGCGACCAGCTTCTCGCTGCGCTGCTCCCGCTCCTCGTGGCCCATCGCGCCCGGCGCGAACCGGACCTCGAAGAGCTCCACCAGCAGCGTGACGATCCTCGGGTACGCGATGAAGGTCGACTCCATGTACTCCTGCGAAAAGACCGCGCCGGTCTGGCGCAGGTACTTCGCGTACGCCCGAAGCACCACCACCTGCCGCCAGGTGAGGCCGCTACGCAGCACCAGCTCGTTGAAGCCGTCGACCTCGGCCTCGCCCCGCCACGCCGCCGCGAAGGCGTTCTCCACGTGCGGGCGCACCTCGGCCAACTCCTGGTGCCCCTCCGGCAGCCGCAGCCCGAAGTCGTAGAGGTAGACGCGGCCGTCGATCCGGTCCACCTCGTACGGGTGCTCGTCGACCACCCGGACGCCGAGGGAGTGCAGCACCGGCAGCACGGCGGAGAGCATCATCGGCTCGCCGTACCGGTAGACCTTGAAGCGGACGTCCATCGCCTCGTCGACGTCCGGGCCCCGCCCGCCGGCCCGCGGCGCGGCCTGCTTGCGGAACAGGTGCATCTCCAGCTGGCCGGGCTCCTCCAGCAGCTCCAGCTTGGCCAGGTCCTTCATCGCCTCGTACGGCGTGTGGCCGTCCTTGTAGCCCTCCGGGAAGGCGTCGGCGTACCGGCTGAACAGGTGCTTGGCCTGCTCGTCGCCGAGCTTGCGCTCCAACACCAGCCGGTAGTCGTCGTCCCACAGCCGGGTGGCGTCGGCCAACTCCTCGGCGAGCAGGTCGGCGTCGATGTCGCTCGGAGGCTTGGTCGGGTCGGTCCGGACGGTGAAGTGCACCCGGGCGAGCATCGACTCGGTGACCCGGGTCGTGTAGTCGACCCCGACGCCGTGCAGCTCGCGGAGCAGGATGTCCTGCATGCGCAGCCGGTTCTGCGTGGTGAACCGGTCCCGGGGCAGGTAGATCAGGCAGGAGATGAACCGCCCGTACGCGTCCCGGCGCAGGAACACCCGCAGCTGCCGGCGACCGGCCATCCGCAGCACACCGATCACGGCGTGGTAGAGGTCGTCGGTCTTGATCTGGAACAGCTCGTCGCGCGGGTAGGTCTCCAGGATCTGGAGCAGGTCCTTGCCGGAGTGGCTGCGCTGGCTCAGGCCGGAGCGGTCCAGCACCTCGGCCACCTTGCGGCGGACCACCGGCAGCTCGCGCACGCTGGTGCGGTACGCCGCCGTGGAGAACAGGCCCAGGAAGCGCCGCTCGCCGACCACCTCGCCGGCCTCGTTGAAGATCTTGAAGCCAATGTAGTCGAGGTAGGCGGAGCGGTGCACGGTCGCCCGCGAGTTCGCCTTGGTGATGATCAGCAGGCGCTTCTCGGTGACCTTGTCGTGCGCCTCCGGCGTCATCGACGACAGCGGCCGGGCCTCCGGGGAGTCCTGGCGCAGGATGCCCAGCCCGGTGCCGAGCACGGCCTCCAGCGCCTGTCCCCCGTCGCCGGTGTCGGCCAGGCGGTACTCCCGGTACCCGAGGAACGTGAAGTGGTCGTGGGCGAGCCAGCGGAGCAACTCCACCGAGTCGGTGATGTCCTTCTCCGGCACCGGCGGCCGGTTGTCCGACGTCCGCGCGGCGGCCAGCTCGTCGGCGAGGGCGAGGGCCCGCTGGCGCATCTTCGGCCAGTCCTCGACCGCCTCCCGCACGTCGGTCAGCACGCGCTGGAGCTCGCGGCGCAGCTTCTCCCGTTCGGCGGCGTCCCGGACCGGGTCGATCTCGATGTGCATCCAGCTCTCGACCAGGTCGCCGGCGAGCGCGTCGTCGGGCTCGACGTCGGCGGAGACCTCGACCAGCCGGCCCAGCGGCTCGCGCCGCACCACCACCAGCGGGTGCACCAGCAGGTGCACGTCCAGGTGGCGCGCGTTGAGCAGGGCGGTCACCGAGTCGACCAGGAAGGGCATGTCGTCGGTCACGATCTCGATGACCGTGTGGTGCTGGTCGGCGTCGGGCTCGTGGATGCGGAGCTTCAACTCGCCCGGCACCCGCTGCTGGGCCAGGTCCCGGTGCGCGCGCGCCGCTTCGAGCATCTCCTCGGCGGTGAAGCCGATCAGCTCCTCGTCCGGCGCGAACCGCCAGAAGCGGCTGACCAGGGTCGCCACGTCGTGGTCGTCGCCGGCGAGCGCCACGGCCTGGGCCACCAGGCGCTCCGCGTTGGGTACCGGCTCGTCGAGCTCGTTGTCCTCCACGTCGTCGGCCAGCGCGTCAGCGGGTAGGCCCAGGTCGTAGATCGTGTCGATACTCGTACCGGTCATCCCGGTCACCCCTGTGTCGGGCCGGCCGAAGCCGTCCCCGTCGGTTGCCGAATCGAAGCTGTCGTCCCGGCTGGTGTCAGCCTGCCGGAGGTCGGGTCCCGGTTTGATCGCCGGACGCCGGTCCATCGGTGCCACTCCCCTCGACCCACCGCGTTGTGGGTCACTCTGCCGCCCAGCCTAGGCCTGCCGTTCCGCGCCTTCGTCGGCGGACCACGGTGCGGACGTCCGGTTCCGGACTTTGTCCTTTCACCCGTTGCGGATACGAGGTTGGCCGGTCGGGGAGTACCCCGCCGCCGGTTGTTCATCACCCCGTCGCAGGCCCGTCTTTGCGCACGTCGCAGCCGCCTCGGGACGGTACGGACGGCACGGCCGTACTAGCGTGACGGCAGTTCCGAGATCGGAGGACTGCTCCATGCACCCCTCGTACCCCAGCCGTCACCCTCGCAACCGGCTCCGCCCGTCGCTCGCGCTGCTCGCCGTGACCGCGCTCGCGGCCGGCGCGCTCACCGCCTGCTCGGGCGACGACGGGCCGGAGCGCAGCGTCGACGCGTTCCTGGCCGGCTGGCGGTCCGGCGACCTCCAGGCCGTCGGGTTCGTGGACCCGGCGGGCGCGAAGGTGCCGGCCGCCGACGTGTCCCGCGAGATCAAGGAGCTCTCCGGCGAGCTGGCGGCCACGGCGCCGGCGCTGACCCGCCAGGGCGACGCGAAGATCACCGCGGACGTCGCGACGGCGGTGGTCACGGTCGAGTGGAGCCTCCCGGGTCAGACCCGCTGGGCGTACGACCGGCAGGTGCGGCTCAGCCGCGGCGGCGACGACGAGTGGCGGGTGATCTGGGAGCCGCAGCTGGTGCAGGAGCAGCTCAGCCGGGGCGACCGGCTCGGGCTGCGCCGGGACCCCGGCCCCCGGGCCGCGGTGCTCGACGCCGCCGGCCAGCCGATCGTGGCGCCCCGGCCCGTGGTGCGGGTGGGGCTGCAACCGAGCGAGGTCACCGACGTGGCGGGCCTGACCCGGAAGCTGGACGCGGCCTTCCGGGCGATCCGGCCGGCGATCACCCCGCCGGTGGACCTCTCCGGCCTGCCCAAGCGGCTCGCCGACGCCGACCCGGGCGCGTTCGTCGAGGTGGTCACCCTGCGCGAGGAGGCGTACCGGCAGATCAAGACCCGCATCTACGACCTGCCGGGCACCAAGTTCCGCAGCGACAAGCTCGACCTCGCGCCCACCCGCGAGTTCGCCCGGGCGGTGCTCGGCTCGGTCGACCCGGCCCAGGCCGACGACCTGGCGAAGCACCCCGACCGGTACGCGGCCGGCGACCTGGTCGGCCACGGCGGCCTCCAGGGCCGCTACGACGAACGGCTGCGCGGCGCGCCCGGGCTGACCGTGATCACCGAGCGGCCCGGCCCGGACGGCACGCTGGTCCCCACCGGCACCGAGGTGTTCCGCCGCGAGCCGCAACCGGGGCAGCCGCTGAAGACCACGCTCGACGTGGCCACCCAGAACGCGGCCGACGCCGCCCTGCGCGCCGAGAAGCGCCGGGCGGCGCTGGTGGCGGTGCGGATCAGCGACGGTGCCGTACTCGCCGCCGCCAACGGTCCCGGCGCGGCCGGGGAGAACCTGGCCTTCACCGCCCAGGTCCCGCCGGGCTCCACGTTCAAGATGGTCAGCGCGCTCGGCCTGCTCGACCTCGGCGCGGTGACGCCGGACACGACGGTGGCCTGCCCGAAGACGTTCACGGTGGACGGCCGGCCGTTCAAGAACTCCGACAACTTCGAGCTGGGGGCAGTGCCGTTCCGTACCGACTTCGCGAAGTCCTGCAACACGGCGTTCACGGCGCTGGCGCCGAAGCTCGGCCCCGACGGGCTGGCCGTCGCCGGCCGGTCGCTCGGGCTGGAGGGGCAGTGGGACGTGGGCCTCGACGCCTTCACGGGCAAGGTCTCCGCGAACGGCGGCGCGACCGAGCAGGCCGCCGCCGCGATCGGACAGGGCACCACGGTCGTCAGCCCGCTGGCCATGGCGTCCGCCACCGCGGCGGTCGCCCGGGGGCGCTTCGAACAGCCGAGACTGGTGCTTGACCCGGCCCCGGCCCAGCCCGCCGCCCCCGGCCCGCAGCTCAAGCCGGAGTCGGTCGAGGCGGTCAAGGCGATGATGCGCGAGGTGGTGACGGCGGGCTCCGGCACCGCGCTGAAGGACGTGCCGGGCGCGCCGGTGCACGGCAAGACCGGCACCGCCGAGTACGACAACAACCCGGCGCACACGCACGCCTGGTTCGTCGGCTGGCAGGGCGACGTCGCGTTCGCGGTCTTCGTCGAGCAGGGCGGCGCCAGCACCGCCACCGCCGTCCCCGCCGCCGAGCGTTTCCTGCGCGCCCTGGCCCGCTGACGCGCCCAGCGCGCCAGCCCCACCACGGGTCGCACCCGACCGGTCCGGGGTGACGAGGACCGGCCCGGCTGACACCCGACCGCGGCGTACCCGCCGGCTCGACGCTGTCGAGCTGCCCCCCCCCCACAGACGGGGCAGTCGCGACGCCGCAGGGCCGACACCGACCAACGTCGGCGGACCGCCACGGGTGGAACCTCATGGACGTCAACCGTCGACGGTGACAGCCATGGGGTTCCACCGGCACTCCCGAGCCCGGGCCGGGCGGGTCGGACGAGTCGGCCGGGTCGGACGAGTCGGCCGGGTCGGACGAGTCGGCCGGGTCGGACGAACCGATGGGCCGGCTCTGTCGGAGACCCCGACAGCCGTCAGGCGATGCCGGCGGCGGACGGCGAGGTGCCGTCGTCGGTCGCGGACGGCGAATCCTCCGGGCCCAGGCCCGCGAACGGCGCCCGGCGCAACAGGCCAGGCCCGGCGGAGGCGGGCGGACCGACCGGTTCCGGCGCGGCCTGGCCGGGACCGGTGCCGTCGGCCACCGGGGCAACCACCCCGACCGCGTCAACCGGGCCGACCGGGCCGACCGGGCCGAGAAGAGCTGGCGGAACGTCCTCGGCGTGCGCCTTGACGCCGCCGCCCGGGTGACGGTCGTCATCGTCGTCCTCGGGGGCGGGGACGGCGGCAGAAGCGGGAACGGGCGAGGGCATGATCGGGGGCTCCGGACGGCCGTTGCCCCGCCGGGCCGAGGGTACCGACAAGGAGCGGACCGGGGAGTTGCCGGCCGGCGAGGCACCTCTCGAGGAGTTGCCGGCCGACGAGGCGCGGACCGTGGGGGCGGTAGCCGCCGACGAGTCCGGCAGCAGCCGGGGCGGCACCGCGCCCGGGGCGGAGACGGGGCGCAGCCCGGCCACGACGGTGTTGACGATCTCGGCCGCGTACGCGCCGTCCGGGTCGTAGTCGGGGTCGAAGACGGTCAGCTCGACGCCGAGGCAGTGCGGGGTGTCGACCAGCCCGGCGAGCAGGATCTCCAGCTCGGCGAAGGCGATGCCGCCCGGGTCGGGGGCGTCCACGGCCGGCATCACGGCCGGGTCCAGCACGTCCACGTCGATGTGCACCCAGTAGCCGGCGCAGTCGGCGAGCTGCTCGTGCGCCCACTGGGCGGTACGCGCCGCGCCCTCGGCGCGCAGCGCCGGCACCGGACGGGTGGTGATCCCGGCGGCCTGGAGGTCGAGGCGGTACTCGTCCTGCGCGCGGATGCCGAGCACCACCACGTCGATGTCCCGGAAGTACGGCCGGCGCCCCTCGATGGCGGCCAGGTCGGCCTGCCCTCGCCCGGTGACCAGGGCGAGGTCCTCTCCCGCCGCCGCGCCCACGTACGAGGCGTTGCCGGGGTGCCGGAAGTCGGAGTGGCCGTCGACGAAGACCAGCCCGATGCGGCCGCCGACCGCCTCGCCGAGCCGGTGCATGGCCAGCGCCGAGCCGAGCAGGATCGAGCAGTCGCCCCCGAGGACCAGCG
The DNA here is from genome assembly GCF_040679695.1 of Micromonospora sp. NPDC052213. Classification (NCBI taxonomy): domain Bacteria; kingdom Bacillati; phylum Actinomycetota; class Actinomycetes; order Micromonosporales; family Micromonosporaceae; genus Micromonospora; species Micromonospora sp. NPDC052213. The sequence goes on along the minus strand of NZ_JBFAVI010000187.1, from coordinate 4,525 downwards.
GGAACTCCCCGCGGTCGATGATGGCGCCGATCCGCTCGGCGAGCGCCGCCGAGTAGTCGGCGATCTCCCGGGCGTGGCAGACCCCGTCGCCGGGTCGCCAGTCGCCGGGGTCGTAGCGGGGCGGGGTGAGGCAGCCGGCGTCGCGGGCCCGCAGCCGGGCGAGCAGCCCCTGGTCGCGCAGCGCGCCGGGGGCTTTGGCGCAGCCCGGCACCGAGGTGGGCGTGGGTGGGCGCAGGCCGAGGTTGCTGGGCGCGTCGAGGACGGCGATCCGGCGCATCATGGGCTCCCGTCCTCAGGTGTCGGGCGGGCCGGCCGGAACGCCGGCCCGCGCTGGCGTGCTACGTGCTCAGAACAGGGCGCTGGCCAACGCCCGGCGGGCCGAGGCGACCGCCGGGTCCTCCGGCCCGGCGACCGCGAAGAGGCCGACCAGGTGCTGGCGTACCTTCTCGCGGTCGTCGCCGGCGGTGCGGCGGACCAGGCCCACCAGGCGGGCGTACGCCGCCTCGGCCTGACCGCTGAGCACCTCGATGTCGGCGGCCAGGAGCTGGGCCTCGACGTCGTCGGGGTTGGCCTGGGCGGCGGCGATCGCCGCGCCCGGGTCGGCCCCCGCCACCCGGCGGGCCAGCCCGACCTGGGCGAGGCCCGCCTCCGCCGCGGCGTCCGCCGGGGACTCGGCGAGGATCTTCTTGTACGCGCGCTCGGCCGCGTCCAGGTCGCCGCTCATCAGGGCGTCGTCGGCCTCGTCGAGGCGCGGGTCCTCCGGCTCGGCGACGGTCACGCCACCAGCCTTGAGCACCGCCTGGATCCACTGCCGCAGCTGTGCCTCGGGCACCACGCCCGAGAAGGCGTCGATCGGCTGGCCGCCGACCACCGCGTAGACCATCGGGATGCCCTGCACCCGGAACATCTGGGCGATCCGCGGGTTGGCGTCCACGTCGATCTTGGCGAGCACCCAGGCGCCGCCGCCCTCCGCGGCCAACCGCTCCAGCACCGGCGAGAGCTGCTTGCACGGCTCGCACCACTCGGCCCAGAAGTCCACGATCACCGGTGTGGTGAGCGAGCGTTCGAGAACCTCGGACTGGAATGTCGCCTCGCTGACGTCGATGACGCTGACGCCGCCGCCGGCGGTGCCGGGCAGGCCTCCCGAGGGGCCGGGCTGGGCGGGGGCGGTGGGGCGGGCGGGGGCCGGTGCGGGGGTGCGCAGCGCGCTGAGGTCGACCGCGCCGCGGGTGAAGATCGACGAGGTGATCCGTGGGTCGCTCATGGTTACCTAGTCTCGCACGCGACCCGCCGAACTCAGATCAACCGCGACGGCGACAGTTGCAACTGTCACGACCGGTCGTCGCAGGTGTGGGGCTCCTGCCGGAAAGCCGACGGCGCCGGGGAGTTCCCCGGCGCCGTCGGGCGGATCAGAAGCGGGCGGGATCAGAAGCGGGCGGGCTCGCGGTAGACGCCCCACTCGGCGCGCAGGGCGTCGCAGATCTCGCCGAGGGTGGCCTCGGCGCGTACGGCGTCCAGCATGGCCGGGATCATGTTCCCGTCGGTCCGGCCGACCGCGACCATCCGCTCGATCGCCGCCTTGACGGCGGAGTCGTCCCGGCCGGCCTTGCGCTCGGCCAGCACCCGGCGCTGCTCCAGTTCCACCTCGTGCGAGATGCGCAGGATCTCCAGGTCCTTGGCGACCGTGCCGGTGTGGCAGTTGACGCCGACGATCTTCTTGTCGCCCTTCTCCAGCGCCTGCTGGTAGACGAAGGCCGACTCGGCGATGTGCCCGGTGAACCAGCCGTCCTCGATGCCGCGCAGGATGCCGGAGGTCATCGGGCCGATCTGGTGCGGCCCCTCCCCGCCGAGCTGCCGGATCCGGGCGAAGATCGCCTCCGCCTCGGCCTCGATCTTGTCGGTGAGCGCCTCCACGTACCACGACCCGCCGAGCGGGTCGGCCACGTTGGTCACCCCGGTCTCCTCCATCAGCACCTGCTGCGTACGCAGGGCGATCTCGGCGGACTCGTCGGTGGGCAGCGCGAGGGTCTCGTCCAGCGCGTTGGTGTGCAGGGAGTTGGTCCCGCCGAGCACCGCGGCGAGCGCCTCGACGGCCGTCCGCACGACGTTGTTGACCGGCTGCTGGGCGGTCAGCGACACCCCGGCGGTCTGGGTGTGGAACCGTAGCCAGAGCGCCTTCTCGCTGGTCGCGCCGTAGACGTCGCGCAGCCAGCGGGCCCAGATCCGGCGGGCGGCCCGGAACTTGGCGATCTCCTCGAAGAAGTCGACGTGCGAGTCGAAGAAGAAGCTCAGGCCCGGGGCGAAGACGTTGACGTCCAGCCCGCGCGAGAGTCCCAGCTCGACGTAGCCGAACCCGTCGGCGAGCGTGTACGCCAACTCCTGCGCGGCCGTCGCGCCGGCCTCCCGGATGTGGTAGCCGGAGACCGAGAGCGGCTTGTAGCGCGGGATCTCCCGGGCGCAGTACTCCATCAGGTCGCCGATCAGGCGCAGGTGCGGCTCCGGGTCGAAGAGCCACTCCTTCTGCGCGATGTACTCCTTGAAGATGTCGGTCTGCAGCGTGCCGTCCAGCCGGGACAGGTCGGCGCCCTGCCGCTCGGCGGCCACCAGGTACATGCAGAACACGGGCACGGCCGGCCCGGAGATGGTCATCGAGGTGGTCACGCCGGCCAGGTCGATGCCGTCGAAGAGCGTCTCCATGTCGGCGGCGCTGTCCACCGCGACGCCGCAGTGGCCCACCTCGCCGAGCGACTGCGGGTCGTCCGAGTCCCGGCCCATGAGGGTGGGCATGTCGAAGGCGACCGAGAGGCCGCCGCCGCCCGCGCCGAGGATCATCTTGTAGCGCTCGTTGGTCTGCCGGGCGTTGCCGAAGCCGGCGAACTGCCGGATGGTCCAGGTCCGCCCGCGGTAGCCGGTCGGGTACAGGCCCCGGGTGTACGGGTACTCGCCCGGCCAGCCGATCCGCTCGAAGCCCGGGTAGGCGACGCCCTCCGGCGGCCCGTAGACCGGGTCGACGGGCATCCCGGAGAGCGTGGTGAAGTCGGCGTCCCGCTTGCGCGCGGCGTCGTAGCGGGCCTGCCAGCGTGCCCGTCCGGCTGCGATCTCGTCGGCGTTCATCCGCGGGGCTCCTCCTCGAGTCCTCGACCTGCACGTCGAGTGTAGAGCCCAGCCTGAACGATCGCTAAGGCAACTCGTACCGGCCGGTAACCTGAGCTGCCCGTACCGGTCAGGCGGTCGGCGCGGCGGGCTCCCCCAGCGTCACGTCGTCGACCCGGATGTTGATCTCGTCGACCCGCAGCCCGTACGCCTCGACCGCCTCGGTCACCTTCACCCGGACGGCGTCGGTCACCTGCGGCACCGGCCGGCCCGCCTCGATCACGATGACCAGGTTGACCACGGCCGCGCCGTTCGTGACGTGGGCCGAGCAGCCCCGCCGGGCGTCGCCGACCTGGTCCAGCCCGACCTTGTCGAGCACCGCGTTGAAGAACCGGGCCACGTCGCCACCCAGCTCGGCCACCCCGGGCACCGACCGGGTGGCGGCCACCGCGATCTTCTCCACCACCTCGTCGGAGACGTGCGTGCTCCCGCCCGCCACCGCGTCCGGCGTCACCGACAGCTCCTGGGTCGCCTCGTCGCCCATCGTCCCCCCACTCGCCGCGCACCGCCCCACGGGTCCGTGGAGCGGTGCGAGCGTACTAGGTCGGCGGGAACCGGAGGGGACGCCTCAGGAGCCGAGCTGGGCGAGCAGCTCGTCGGCCGCCGCGTACGGGTCGAGGGCGCCCTCGGCCACCTTCGCGGCGAGGGCCGGCAGCTCCGTACCGTCGCGCAGGGAGCCGATCCGGGCGCGGAGCACGCCCAGCGCGATCGCCTCGATCTCGGCGGCGGCCCGCGCCTCCTGGCGGCGGCGCAGCTCGCCGTGCTCGACGAGCCAGCCGCGGTGCTTGTCGATGGCGGCGGCGATGTCGTCGATCCCCTCGCCCCGCGCGGCGATCGCACGGACCACCTGCGGTCGCCAGTCGCCCGGGCCGCGCTCGCCCAGGGCGATCATGCCCTGGATGTCGCGGTAGGTGGCGTCGGCGCCGTCCCGGTCGGCCTTGTTGACCACGAAGACGTCGGCGATCTCCAGGATGCCCGCCTTGACCGCCTGGATCGCGTCACCCATGCCCGGGGCGAGCAGCACCAGCGTGGTGTCGGCCAGCGAGGCGACCTCCACCTCGGCCTGCCCGACGCCGACGGTCTCCACCAGCACCACGTCGCAGCCGGCGCCCTCCAACACGCGGACCGCCTGCGGCGTGGCCGCCGACAGCCCGCCGAGGTGCCCGCGGCTGGACATCGAGCGGATGTAGACGCCCGGGTCGGTCGCGTGGTCCTGCATCCGGACCCGGTCGCCGAGGATCGCGCCGCCCGTGAACGGGCTGGACGGGTCGATCGCCAGCACGCCGACCCGGTGTCCCCGGGCGCGCAGCGCCCGGACCAGCTCGTTGGTGGTGGTGGACTTGCCCACCCCGGGCGAGCCGGTCAGGCCGAC
>NZ_JBFAVI010000186.1:0-13554 GCF_040679695.1 Micromonospora sp. NPDC052213 | reverse complement strand
GGCCCCGGAGCCGCGGCGGGTCGCGCGCCGTCGGTCAGATCCAGCGGCCGTCCAGCCACATCCGCGCCGACCACTCGGCGTACGGGAGCAGCTTGCCGACGAAGATCGGATGGAAGTACGCGAAGCAGAGCGCGACCAGCAGGACGTACGCCCCGGCGATCACCCCGCCCACGAGCCGGCGGTCCTGGCCGGCGTCGAGCGGCGCGACGGCGCCGCCCCCGGGCGGGCCGGCGGGTGTGACGATCGCGCCGAGCACGTAGACCACCGCGAGCACCAGGAACGGCAGCACCGGCGCGGTGTAGAAGGAGAACATCGTCCGGCCGTCCAGCGCGAACCAGAACCAGGGCAGCAGGCCGGCCGCCACGACGAGCAGGATCGCGCCGGCCCGCCAGTCCCGCCGGGCCAGGCCCAGCCACGCCAGCGCCACCAGGGCGGGCAGGAACGACCACCAGAGCAGGGGCGTGCCGAGCAGCAGGACCTCAGAGGCGCAGCTCGGCGCGCCGCAGGCCCCGTTGCCCGACCAGTAGAAGGCGACCGGCCGGCCCAGCAGCAGCCACTGCCACGGCCACGACTGGTACTTGTGCGGGTCGTCCAGGCCGGTGTGGAAGCCGTACGCCGCCTTGTGGTACTCGACGAGGTTGTGCAGCGCGCCGATGACCGGGGTGTCGCTCAGCGGCGCGTTCGGGTACCGCTCCGCGAGCCGGTAGTAGCCGTCGTCGCCGAGCAGCCAGCCGGACCAGGTGGCGACGTAGGTGACCACCATCAGCACCCCGGCCAGCACCAGCCAGGGCAGCTCGTCGAGGAGGGTGTCCCGCCACGGCCGGCGGGCGCCCGCGGAGCGGCGGACCCCGACCTCCCAGAGGATCACCAGCAGCGCGAACACGGGCAGGAAGTAGAGCGCGCTCCACTTCACCGCGCAGGCACCGCCGAACAGCACCCCGGCGGCCAGCCGCCACCACGGCCAGTTCCGCCAGCCGCCCGCCGGCCGCCCGGCCCGCCCCGGCCGGCCCGGGTCGAGGCCCGCCTCCAGCGCCCGGGCCCACCGGCGGCGCCGGGCGTCCCGGTCCAGCACCAGGGCGCCGAACGTGGCCAGCACGAAGAACAGCAGGAAGATGTCGAGCAGCGCCGTGCGGGACAGCACCAGGTGGAAGCCGTCCAGCGCGAGCAGCAGGCCGGCCGCGCAGCCGAGCGCGGTCGAGCGGAACATCCGCCGGCCGATGCGGACCAACATCAGCACCGACAGGGTGCCGACGACCGCCGCCGAGAACCGCCAGCCGAACTCCGGGGCGGTGGTCATCAGGTGCCCCGGCACGGAGATGCCCTGCTCGGCGTCCGAGTAGCCGAAGGCCCACTCGCCGAGCCCGATCAGCCACTTGCCGAGCGGCGGATGGACCACGTACGAGGGGCCGTTGTCCTGGTAGTTCCACTCGACGCCCTTGTCGACCAGGGCCCAGCCCTCGCGGGCGTAGTAGATCTCGTCGAAGATCTTCCCGGGCGGATGGCTCAGGCCGACGAACCGCAGGATCGCCGCGATCGCGACGATCACGCCGGTGGCCAGCCAGGAACGCCCGTCCAGCCGGGCCTCCACGGTCGCCAGCCGGCGCCGGACGATGCCGGGAACGCCGCCGCCGGGCGCCGGGGACGATCCTTCCGCCGGCGCCCCCGCCGTGGGATCGGGTCCCGCCTGGTCCGCGCTCTGTGCTGTCGACGCACTCGTCACCCGGCGATCGTAGGCTGCCAAGGTGCCCGGTGGCGCCCGTCGCCTCCGATACCGGCACCCCTGTCGATGAAGGAGCCGTTCCCGTGGGTGAAATGTCCGACACCGGGCGCCTGATCCTCCTCGGCGCGCCGCTCGGCAACCCGGCCGACGCCTCGGCCCGCTTCCGCGAGGTGCTCGCCACCGCCGACGTGGTGGCCGCCGAGGACACCCGCCGGCTCACCCGCCTGGCCCGCGACCTGGACGTCACCGTGGCGGGGCGGATCGTCTCCTACTTCGAGGGCAACGAGGAGCGGCGCACCCCCGAGCTGGCCGACGTGTTGACCGCCGGCTACGTGGTCGCCCTGGTCACCGACGGCGGCATGCCGAGCGTCTCCGACCCCGGCTACCGGCTGGTGCGGGCCGCCCTGGACGCCGGCGTGCCGGTCACCGCCGCGCCCGGCCCGAGCGCCGTCACCACCGCGCTGGCGCTGTCCGGGCTGCCCTGCGACCGGTTCTGCTTCGAGGGCTTCCTGCCGCGCACCCCCGGCGCCCGCCGGTCCCGGCTGCGGGCGCTCGCCGCCGAGGAACGGACGCTGGTCTTCTTCGAGGCGCCGCACCGGATCGCCGGCGCGCTCGCCGACCTGGCCGCCGCGTTCGGCGCCGACCGGCCCGCCGCGCTGTGCCGCGAGCTGACCAAGACGTACGAGGAGATCGTCCGCCGCCCGCTCGGCGAGCTGGCCGACTGGGCCGCCGCGGGGGAGCCGCGCGGCGAGATCACCCTCGTGGTGGCGGGCGCGCCCGAGACGGCCCCGGAACGCCCCGACGACGACACCCTGCGGGCCGCCGTCGCCGCCCGGGAGGCCGCCGGCCTGTCCCGGCGGGACGCGATCACCGAGGTCGCCACGGAGTACGGCCTGCGCCGGCGCGACGTCTACGGCGTCGTGCACGCCTGACGCGCGAGGCGACTCACCAGGCGGCGACGAGGAAACCGAGGGTGAGCGCCAGCGGGCCGGCCACGGCGCCGGTGACCGCCCAGCGGCGGGTCCGGGGGTCGGCGAGCCGGGTGGCCCCGGTCCACCTGGCGATCCCGGCGCAGCAGCCCAGCACCACCAACAGGCCGAGCAGCCAGCGCAGGTGCCCGGCCGCCCCGGCGTCCGCGTACGCGGTGCCGCCGTCCGGGCCGGTCATCCGGGCCGGCAGCGTCGCGCCGGTCGCGGTCCGCTCCGCGGCCACCCCGCTGACCCGTACGCCGTGCGCGATCCACGGCTCGTCGGCGGGGGCGAAGTTGCCCCGGCAGCGCTGGGTGAGCCCGCCCCCGGTGCAGTCGACGATCACCGCCGTGCCCCGCGTGGCGTGCCCCACCGCCAGCCAGAACGGCCCCGCGCTGACCCAGGCGAAGAAGGCCGCGACCAGGCTCAACACCAGCAGCACGGCCAGCCCCGGCAGCGGATCGGGCGGGCGCGGGGCGCGCCGGGCCTGCCGGTCCCCGTCCCGGGAGGACCGCTGCCGTTCGTGCGGTGGCTCCTCTCCGATCGGCGTGCCGTCCCAGTGCACCTGTTCGATCGGCGGCCAGTACGCGCCGTCGTCGCCGTCGGGCGTGCCGCCGGGGTCGGCGCCGTCCGGCGTACCCCCGTCGGCGGGACGTCCCCGGCGGGCGTGGTGGGGCTGGCGGACCGGGACCCGGCGCGGCACGGCGTCGACCGGCGCCCCGGTCGTGGGCTCGACCTCGGCGGCCGGCTCGGCCGCCCCGGCCGGTTCGGCGGGCGGCCCGGCGGGTTCGGCGGGCGGCCTGGCGGGCGCGGCCGGCGGCTCCGGCGGCGCGGCGGGCGGGACCACCCGCGGATGCGGCGCGACGGTGCCGCGCGACGCACCGGCCGCACCGCCGTCCGGCGGGCCGGAGGGGCGGTCGTCGTGATCCCGGGCCGCTCGTCTGCCAGTCACGACGTTCATTGCACCCCGCCACCCGCGCGCGAACGGGCAGCTCGGGCCGCGTGTCGGCGACAAATCGGACAAATGGCGGAGCCGATCCGGCCGGTCCGCCGACCCGCGAGCCCTATTGATTCGCGGTCACCCGAAGCGGGTCACTAGGCTTGCTGGTCATGAGTCACGTTCTCGCGGCGGTTGCCTGGCCGTACGCCAACGGCCCGCGCCACATCGGCCACGTCTCCGGTTTCGGCGTTCCCTCCGACGTTTTCAGCCGGTACATGCGGATGGCCGGCCACGACGTGCTCATGGTGTCGGGCACCGACGAGCACGGCACCCCCATCCAGGTGCAGGCGGACGCCGACGGCGTCACCCCGCGCGAGCTGGCCGACCGCTACAACCGGGTGATCGTCGAGGACCTGCACGGCCTCGGGCTCTCCTACGACCTGTTCACCCGCACCACCACCCGCAACCACTACGCGGTGGTGCAGGAGCTGTTCGAGGGGATGTACCGCAACGGCTACATCGTCCCGAAGACCACCATGGGCGCGATCTCCCCGTCCACCGGCCGGACCCTGCCCGACCGCTACATCGAGGGCACCTGCCCGATCTGCGGCTACGACAGCGCCCGCGGCGACCAGTGCGACAACTGCGGCAACCAGCTCGACCCGATCGACCTGATCGACCCGAAGTCGCGGATCAACGGGGAGACCCCGAAGTTCGTCGAGACCGAGCACTTCTTCCTGGACCTGCCCGCCCTGGCCGACGTGCTGCGGCAGTGGCTGGACACCCGCGAGGGCTGGCGGCCCAACGTGCTGCGCTTCTCGCGGAACCTGCTCGACGACCTCCAGCCCCGGGCCATCACCCGGGACCTGGAGTGGGGCGTGCCGATCCCGCTCGACGGCTGGCGGGACCGCCCCGACAAGCGCATCTACGTCTGGTTCGACGCGGTGATCGGCTACCTCTCCGCCTCGATCGAGTGGGCCCGCCGCTCCGGCGACCCGGAGGCGTGGCGCAGGTACTGGAATTCAACGGGCGCGGAGGGCGGTGTCCCGTTTGCCGACGGAGTCGGCGGTGACGCCCGCGCCTACTACTTCATGGGCAAGGACAACATCGTCTTCCACTCGGTGATCTGGCCGGCGCTGCTCTCCGGCTACTCGGGCGAGGGTGACCGCGACGGCCAGCCGGGCGAGCTGGGCCGGCTCAACCTGCCCACCGAGGTGGTCTCCAGCGAGTACCTGACCATGGAGGGGCGCAAGTTCTCCTCCTCCCGGCGGGTCGTCATCTACGTCCGGGACTTCCTGGAGCGGTACGACGCCGACGCGCTGCGCTACTTCATCGCCGCCGCCGGCCCGGAGAGCAACGACACCGACTTCACCTGGGCCGAATTCCTCCGCCGCAACAACGACGAGCTGGTCGCCGGCTGGGGCAACCTGGTCAACCGCTCCATCTCGATGGCGGCGAAGAACTTCGGCGCGATCCCGCCCGTCGACCCGGCCGGGCTCACCGAGGCCGACGAGGCGCTGCTCGCGGTCGCCCGGGCCGGCTTCGCGACGGTCGGTGACCTGATCGCCCGGCACCGGCAGAAGCAGGCCATCGGCGAGGCGATGCGGGTGGTCGCCGAGGCCAACAAGTACCTCTCCGAGCAGGCCCCGTGGAAGCTCAAGGGCGAGGCCGACAAGCCCCGGATGGGCACCATCCTGCACGTCGCCCTTCAGGTGGTCAGCGACGCCAACACGCTGCTCACCCCGTTCCTGCCGCACTCCGCGCAGAAGGTGCACGAGCTGCTCGGCGGCACCGGCGTGCACGCCCCGATGCCGGTCATCGAGGAGGTCGACGACCTCGACGGCGGGCCCGCGTACCCGGTGCTGACCGGTGACTACTCGGTCGGCGCGCGCTGGGAGTCCGTGCCGCTGGAGGTGGGCCGGGCGTTGGCCGCACCGAAGCCGGTCTTCCGCAAGCTCGACCCGTCGATCGTCGACGAGGAGCTGGCCCGCCTGGCCGGCTGATCCCGAGCGTGCCGACGGGCGCGGCCCCCGAGGGGGTCGCGCCCGTCGTCGTCCGCGCCAGGCCGTGCGGCTGCGCCCCGGGACGGTCAGGCCCGCGCCATCGCCGGCGCGCCGATGAAGTCCATGATGCTGCGGTTCACCTCGGGCGCGTTCGTCCACGGGATGCCGTGCGGCGCGCCCTTCAGGGTGACCAACCGGCTGCCGGCCAGCATCGGCTGGAGCCGCTGCCCCGTCTTCGGGTACGGCAGCACCGCGTCGGAGTCGCCCTGCACGATCAGCACCGGCACGTCGATGCGGGACACGTCGCCCCGGAAGTCGGTCTGCCAGGCGTCCACGCTGTCGTGGGTGCCCTTCGCCGAGGCCCGGGCACCGATCTCCCAGTGCGCCCGGAACGCCTCCTCGCTGACCAGCTTGCCCCTGTTCTCCTGGTAGTTGAAGAACGCCTCGCAGAAGGTGGTGAGGTAGGCGAAGCGGTCGTCGAGGATGGCCTGCTGGAAGCCCTGGAAGAGGCTCTTCTCGACCCCCTCCGGGTTGTCCGAGGTCTTCAGCAGGAACGGCGCGAGCGGGGCCAGCAGCACCGCCCGGTCGACCCGCTGCGAGCCGTACACGCCCAGGTAGCGGGTCACCTCGCCGGTGCCATCGAGTGGCCGACCAGGATCGCGTCGCGCAGGTCCAGCTCGGTCATCAGCACGTCGAGGTCGGCGGCGAACGTGTCGTAGTCGTACCCGAACGCCGGCTGGGCGGAAGCGCCGAAACCCCGCCGGTCGTACGTGATCGTCCGGTACCCGGCGGCCAGCAGCGGCCCGGTCTGCTTCTCCCAGGTCGCGCCGTTGAACGGGAAGCCGTGGATCAGCACGATCGGCTGACCGGAGCCGTGGTCCTCGTAGTACAGGTCGATGGGGGCGGAGTTCTCCGTCCCCACGGTGATGAAGGGCATGCGCGTCTCCTGGTCACGTGACGGCCGGACGCGTGCGGATTCCCACCCCGTCCCCGGTTATGCCGGCGAGATCCGGCACGGGCCGGGTCAGAGCCGGTACGGCAGGTCCACCACCCGGTCCTCGGTGACCTCGGCGGCCGGCGCCCACGCCTCGTAGACGCCCCGCTCCTGGCACTGCGCCCCGGTCTCCGCCACCGCGTCCGGATCCGGTCGGCGCAGTCGCAGGCGGAGCCAGCCGGTCTCCTCCCGCAGCACCAGGCAGGGCGCGCCCCGCCAGTTGGCCAGCCGCAGCCGGCGGGCCGCCCACTCGACCGGGTACCGGGCGGCGCGGGTCATCGCCAGCACCCGGAACCCGCCGGGCAGGTCGGCCACCGCCTCGTAGTCGCCGCCGGCGTAGCCGCCGACCAGCCGGGTGGAGCGGGGCGCCTCGCCCGTCGGCACGTACTCCTGGTCGGGGGAGAGCCCCGGCACCGCCGCGAGCAGGTGCCGCCACTGCGGGCCGGCCATCCGCAGCCAGCCGCGCTGCTCGGCCTGGTAGCTGTAGAGCACCACCTCCACGCCGTCGGCCGGGTAGGCGAGCAGGGTGGCGTTCGCCGGCATCGGCAGGTCCGCGAAGTCCCGCGTGACGAACTCCGGGACGAGCTGGCCGCTGCTCGGCACGAACCCCGTGCCGAGGACCGCCGCGCCGATCCGGTCGCGGGGCGCCAGCGCCGTCAGGCCGCGGTGCGCGGCGCCGACCGGCACGTCGTAGTCGCCCGGGTCGGCGGCCCGCCAGCGCAGCGCGTACGTCACGTCCGCGCCGTCCCGGGCGTCCGAGCCGTCGGTGCGCAGTACCGTCGTCGCCGCCGGGGTACGCAGGTGCGCCACGTCGTGCTCCCGGTAGCAGAAGCCGTGCGGCAGCCACCCGCGCACGTACCCGGCGAGCTGCCGGGCGGAGAGCACCTTCACCATCCGGGTGCCGCGCCGGATTACCGCCGAGTCGCGCACCGCCGCCAGCGTCGGGTCGCCGGCCGCCGTCGGCTGCTGGCTGAGCTGCTGCACGTACGACCAGCCCCGCTCCCGGTGCAGCGGCACCAGCAGCGGCGCCTCCGGCTCCTCGACCGGCTCCGTCGCCGGATGCACGTCGCTGACCTCGGTGGCGTGCACGAACCTGCGCCACGGCCGGGTCGTGCCGGGCCGGGACCACTCGAAGCCGGGCGCCTCGGCCGCGCTGGACAACTCGTACGCCGCGCCCCGGGCGATCTCCTCCGCCGGGTACACCGCGCCCTCGTATGTGACGCTGAGGCCGTTTCCGCTGGTCTGAGGGGTGACGGTCACCCCGCTGACGCTAGGCCCGGCATGTGCCGAGTCGGTGAACGGCCGGTGGCGTCCCCGCGACGCGGGCCGCCGACGGTGTGTGATGCTGGCCTGCGATGAGCGAGCCCACCGAAACCCGCAAGCAGCGCGCCGCCCGCCGGGCCGGGGAGTTCCCGCCCGCCCCCGAGCCGCTGCCCCGCCCCGTGCTGGACAGCCACACCCACCTCGACATCACCGTCAACGAGGCCGGCGTGCCCCCACAGGCCGCGCCGGGCGAGCCGGCGGCGCGGGCAGCTGCCGACTCGAGCGGCGGCCCCGCCGCGGACCCCGTCGCCGCGGTCGTCGCCGTCGCCGCCTCCGTGGGCGTCGACCGGCTGGTGCAGGTCGGGGTGGACGTGGCGTCGTCCCGTTGGGGCGCCGACGCCGCCGACGCCCACCCGGCCGTGCTGGCCACCGTGGCGCTGCACCCGAACGAGGCGCCCCGCCTGGCCGACCTCGACGAGGCGCTGCGCGAGATCGAGGCGCTCGCCGCCCGCGACCGGGTACGCGGCATCGGCGAGACCGGCATGGACTTCTTCCGCACCGGGGACGAGGGGCGGGCCGTGCAGGAGGAGAGCTTCCGCGCGCACATCGCCATCGCCAAGCGGTACGGCAAGGCGCTGGTCATCCACGACCGCGACGCACACGCCGACGTGCTGCGGATCCTCGACGACGAGGGCGCGCCCGACACCGTGGTGCTGCACTGCTTCTCCGGCGACGCCGACTTCGCCGCCGAGTGCGTCCGCCGCGGCTACCTGCTCAGCTTCGCCGGCACCGTCACCTTCGGCAGCGCCGGGGCGCTGCGCGAGGCCGCCGCCCTGACCCCGCTCGACCAGATCCTGGTGGAGACCGACGCGCCGTACCTGACCCCGATGCCGCACCGCGGCCGGCCCAACGCGTCGTACCTGATCCCGCTGACCGTCCGGGCGCTGGCCGAGACGACCGGCGCGGACCTGGACGACCTCTGCGCCGCCATCTCCGCCACCGGCGACCGCGTCTTCGGCCCGTGGTGACCGGCAGGTCCCCCCTCCGCACTCCCGTGCCGGCCCGCATAGGCTACGGGGCGTGACCGGTCTCCTCGGCCCGGCGGAGATCCGGGAACTGGCCGCCCGGCTGGGTGTCGCCCCCACCAAGAGGCTCGGCCAGAACTTCGTGCACGACCCCAACACGGTGCGGCGCATCGTCACCGCCGCCGGGCTGACCCCGGACGACGTGGCGCTGGAGGTCGGCCCCGGCCTCGGCTCGCTCACCCTGGCCCTGCTCCCCGCCGCCGCCCACGTGCACGCCGTGGAGATCGACCCGACGCTGGCCGGCGCGCTGCCGGAGACCGCCGCCCGGCACGCCGGCCCGGACGCCGCCCGGCTCACCGTGCACCACGCCGACGCGCTGCGCGTACGCGCCGCCGACCTGGCCGACCCGGCGCCGACCGCGCTGGTGGCGAACCTGCCCTACAACGTGGCCGTGCCGGTGGTGCTGCACCTGCTCGCCGAGCTGCCCAGCCTGCGGCACGGCCTGGTGATGGTGCAGAAGGAGGTCGCCGACCGGCTCGTCGCCGGTCCCGGCTCCAAGGTGTACGGCGTCCCGTCGGTCAAGCTCGCCTGGTACTCCCGCGCCCGCGCCGCCGGGAAGGTCCCGCCGAACGTGTTCTGGCCGGTGCCGAACGTCGACTCCGGACTGGTCGCCTTCACCCGCCGCGAGCCGCCCCGCGACGACGTACCCCGGGAACGGGTCTTCGCCGTGGTGGACGCGGCGTTCGCGCAGCGCCGCAAGACCCTGCGCGCCGCGCTGGCCGGCTGGGCCGGCGGCGCGGACCGGGCCGCCGCCGCGCTCGCCGCCGCCGGCGTCGACCCCGGCGCGCGCGGCGAGTCGCTCTCCGTCGAGCAGTTCGCCGCCATCGCCGCGTCGGCCCCGGCCGCCCCGTCCGCCGCACAGTAGGCTGACGCCGTGCCCGCCCCGGGCCATCCGCACGTGTACGCGTACGACCTGGTCGACGGCCGGTGCGTGCCGGCCGCCGACGCCGCCGAGGAGCTGATCGTGGAGAAGCCGTTCGACATCCGCCTGCGCCTGCGGGACACCGCCCCGTGACCGAGGCCTGGGGACCGGACGACGAGGACGAGCAGCGGCGGCGCGGCGCCAGCGGACCGGTGCGGGTCCGGGTGCCCGCCAAGGTCAACCTGCACCTGGGGGTGGGGCCGCTGCGCCGCGACGGCTACCACGAGCTGAACACCGTCTACCACGCCATCTCCATCCACGACGAGCTGACCGCCCGTCGGGGCGACACGCTCACCCTCACCATGGAGGGCGAGGGCGCCGGCGAGCTGGCCCTGGACGACTCCAACCTGGTCATCCGGGCGGCCCACGCCCTCGCCGGGTACGCCGGGGTGACGCCGCACGCCCGGCTGCACCTGCGCAAGCAGATCCCGCTGGCCGGCGGGCTGGCCGGGGGCAGCGCCGACGCCGCCGCCGCACTGGTCGCCTGCGACGCGCTCTGGGGCACCGGGCTGTCCCGCGACGAACTGGCCGGGATCGCCGCCGACCTGGGCTCCGACGTGCCGTTCCTGATCCACGGCGGCACGGCGCTCGGCACCGGCCGGGGGGAGGCGGTCAGCCCCGTGCTGGCCCGCCCCACGTCCTGGCACTGGGTCGTCGCCATCGCCGACGGCGGCCTCTCCACCCCGGCCGCCTACCGCGAACTGGACCGGCTCCGCGACGCCGGCACCGCCGGTGCGCCGCTGGGCAGCACCGACGCGCTGCTCGCGGCGCTGCGCCAGCGGGACCCGCGGGTGCTCGCCGCGACCCTCGGCAACGACCTCCAGGACGCCGCCCTGGCCATGCGCCCGTCGCTGGCGGCGACGCTGAAGGCCGGCGAGGCGGCCGGCGCGCTCGCCGGCATCGTCTCCGGCTCGGGGCCGACCTGCGTCTTCCTCGCGGTGGACGCCGCCGACGCCGATCGGATCGCCGCCGAGCTGGCGTCGGCCGGGGTGTGCCGCGAGGCACGGACCGCCCACGGCCCGGTCGCCGGCGCCCGCATCATCTGACCGCCGGCGCTCCGGCGCCCGCTGACCTGGAACAAGCCGGCCGCCCCGCTGGTTGACCCGCGCGGGCCCGGCTCCGGCCGGGGCGGGCCCCGGCGCCCGCGTACCCTGGGAGGCTCAGGCGTCCCAGGTGCCGACCGGCACGGGGACGCCTTGATCATGGGAGGTGAGGTCGTGGCCAACATCGTCAACCTGGACCGGGTGTCCAAGGGCTACGGCGCCGCCGGGCCACTGCTCACCGACGTCTCGCTCGGCCTCGACGACGCCGACCGGATCGGCGTGGTCGGCCTCAACGGCGCCGGCAAGTCCACCCTGCTGCGGCTGCTCACCAAGCAGGAGGAACCGGACGACGGGCGGGTCACCCACCGCCGTGACCTGCGGGTCGCCTGGCTGCCGCAGAGCCTGACGCTCGCCCCCGACGCCACCGTCCGGGACGTGGTGCTCGGCACGGCCTGGCTCGGCGAGAGCATGGGCGCCGAGCACGAGTGGGCCGGCGACGCCGGCGTCCGCGCCATCCTCGACGGCCTCGGCATGCCCCATCTCGGGCTCGACCAGCCGGTCGGCCCGATGTCCGGCGGCGAGCGGCGGCGCGTGGCCCTGGCCGCGCTGCTGGTCCGCGAGTCCGACCTGCTCATCCTCGACGAGCCCACCAACCACCTCGACGTCGGCGGCGTCGACTGGCTGGCCCGCCACCTCGTCGGCCGCAAGGGCGCGCTCGTCGTGGTCACCCACGACCGGTGGTTCCTCGACGCCGTCTGTACCACCACCTGGGAGGTCGCCGACCAGACCGTCCGGGCGTACGAGGGCGGCTTCGCCGCCTGGACCCTCGCCCGCGCGGAGCGTGAGCGGGTCGCCGCGGCCACCGAGGCCCGCCGGCAGAACCTGCTCCGCAAGGAGATCGCCTGGCTGCGCCGCGGCCCGCCCGCCCGCACCTCCAAGCCGCGGTTCCGCATCGACGCGGCCAACGCGCTCATCGCCGACGTCCCGCCGCCGCGCGACACCATGTCGCTGCAACGGCTCGCCACCGCCCGGCTCGGCAAGCAGGTGTACGACCTGGAGCAGGTGACCCTGCACGCCGGCCCGAAGGAGATCCTGCACGACGTCACCTGGCAGGTCGGCCCCGGCGACCGCATCGCGATCCTCGGCCGCAACGGCGCCGGCAAGACCACCCTGCTGCGGATGCTGGCCGGCGTCACCCGCCCCGACGGCGGGCGCCTCGCCACCGGCTCGACCGTCCGGCCGGCCTTCCTCTCCCAGGAGTTGGCCGAGCTGCCCGGTCACCTGCGGGTCCTCGAAGCCGTCGAGGAGGTCGCCCGCCGGGTGCAGCTCGGCGACCGGGAGGTCTCCGCCGCCCAGCTCGCCGAGGTGTTCGGCTTCGACGACCGGCGGCTCTGGACCCCGGTCAGCGACCTCTCCGGCGGCGAGCGCCGCCGGTTGCAGATGCTCCGGCTGCTCGCCGGGGAGCCCAACGTGCTCCTGTTCGACGAGCCCACCAACGACCTCGACACCGACACCCTCGCCGCGCTGGAGGACCTGCTCGACTCCTGGCCCGGCACCATCGTCGTGGCCAGCCACGACCGCTATCTCATCGAGCGGGTCACGGACGTCGCGTACGGGATGTTCGGCGACGGGCGGCTGGTACACCTGCCCGGTGGCGTCGACGAGTACCTCGCCCGGGCCGCCGGCCGACCCGGACCGGCCCCGACCGAGCCGGCCGCCGCGGTCAGCACCGACGCGCCGGCCGAGGTCGGCATGTCCGCCGCCGACGCGCGCCAGGCCCGTAAGGAACTGGCCCGGCTGGAACGGCAGGTCGCCAAGCTGGAGCAGAAGGAGGCCGCCCTGCTCGACCAGCTCGCCGCGCACGCCACCGACTACGCCAAGGTCGCGGAACTCGACGCGCAACTCAAGGAGCTGCGGGCCGAGCGGGAGCGGACCGAGGAGACCTGGCTGACCCTGGCGGACGAGATCCCGGCGATCTGAGCGGCCCTCGTCGTGGCGTCGCACGCGGGAGGACCCCCGTGTGCGGCGTCACACCGCCGCGTGCGGGACAATCGTCCGCGACCCCTCACCCGAACGGCGTTGGAGACACAGACATGGCCCACACCCCCGTCAACCACCCCGCGCGGCCGGTCTACCGGGCGATCGGCGGGCTGACCGGTCTGTACCTGGTGGCCTTCGGCGTGCTCGGCATCATCGCGAGCGCCGGCAACGAGGTCCTCGCCCAGGATGACACCCAGGTCCTCGGCCAGGGCACGAACCTCGGCTTCTCGCTGCTCACCGTCCTGCTCGGGGCGGCGGTGCTGGCCGGCACCGTGATCGGTCGCAACATCGACGTCATGATCAACCAGTGGATGGCGTACGCCCTCATGGTGATCAGCCTCGCCGGTCTCGCCTTCATCCAGACCGAGGCCAACATCTTCAACTTCAGCATCATCACCGTCATCGTGCTGATGGTGGTCAGCCTGGTCCTGCTGACGGCCGGCATGTACGGCAAGGTCGGCACCGAAGAGGAGCAGGAGGCCTGGCAGAAGGCCCGCCTCGTGCTCTGAGTGGTTGTGGGTTTTCGCCGGAGCCCGACCTGCTCCGGGCGGTCAGGCTTGATCCCTCCGCAGGTCG
>NZ_JBFAVI010000185.1:0-13556 GCF_040679695.1 Micromonospora sp. NPDC052213 | reverse complement strand
GTCATGACCCTCTGGTACGAGCTGCGTCCCGTCCTCCGGCGCGCCGGAGGACGGGACGAGGCCGCCGACCACGGGCACGGCCACCACGAGCCGCGGATCGGCTGGCTGCTGATCCTGCCGGCGCTGGGCCTGCTCCTGGTCGCCCCGCCCGCCCTCGGCTCGTACGCGGCCGGGCAGGCCGGCACCGCGCTCTCCGCCCGGCAACAGCCGTCCGACTACCCGCCCCTGCCCGACGGCGATCCGGCGCAGGTCAGCGTGCTCGACTACGCCTCGCGGGCGCTGTTCGACCGGGGCGCGTCGCTCGGCGGGCGCCGGGTCCGGCTGACCGGTTTCGTCACCACCGGCCCCGACGGCCGACCGCTCCTGGCCCGGATGGTGCTCTCCTGCTGCGCGGCCGACGGGCGGCCGGTCAAGCTGGGCCTGACCGGCGCCGCCCCCGAAGGGCTCGCCGACGACACCTGGATCGAGGTGACCGGCCGCTACAGCGACCGGATCGCCCGGGACCCGGTCAACGACGCCGAGATCCCCTACCTCGACGTGGAGTCCTGGCGGCAGGTGCCCACCCCCAAACGCCCGTACGAGTGACCCCGCCCGCCCTGGGTAGGCTGGCGATCATGCGGATCGAGGCGCGCGGGCTCACGTTCGACGTACGCGTCGGCGGTCCCGAGGGTGGCGCGCCCGTCCTGCTGCTGCACGGCTTTCCCCAGCACGGCGGGGAGTGGGACGACGTCGTCCCGCCGCTGCACGCCGCCGGCCTGCGCACGTACGCGCCGGACCAGCGCGGTTACTCGCCGGGCGCGCGGCCCGAGGCGGTCGAGGCGTACCGGATGCCGGAGCTGGTGGCCGACGCGGTGGCCGTGCTGGACGCGCTGGGCGTCGACGCGGCGCACCTCGTGGGGCACGACTGGGGCGCGGTGGTGGCCTGGGACCTGGCCGCCCGCCACCCGGAGCGGGTCCGGACGCTGACCGCGGTCTCCGTGCCGCACCCCGCCGCGATGGCCCACGCGCTGGCCGAGGACCCGGGGCAGAAGGCGCGCTCGGCGTACATCGTGCTGTTCCGCAAGCCGGGCAGGGCGGAGAAGGCGCTGCTGGCGCTGGGCGCGACCGGGCTGCGCCGGATGCTGCACGGGGTCGGCGACGACGAGCGGGTGGCCGCGTACGCGGACCCGATGCGCGAGCCCGGCGCGCTGACGGCGGCGCTGAACTGGTACCGGGCGATGTCCCGGCGGGACATGGCGGCCACCGGGCCGGTGCCGGTGCCGACCACCTTCGTGTGGAGCGACCGCGACATCGCGGTCGGCCGGACCGTGGCCGAGGCGTGCGCCGGCCACGTGAGCGCCGACTACCGCTTCGTCGAGCTGCCCGGGGTGAGCCACTGGATCCCCGACGAGGCGCCCGCCCCGCTGGCCGAGGCGATCCTGGCCCGGGTGCGGGGCCCGGCCTGACCGGTGCGGCCTCGCCCCGCCGGGGTGGCCGGGCGGTCCCGACGGACGTACGACATGGACGGAGGAGAGACATGACGGTGAGTGCCGAGGACTACCTAGCCGTGGTGACCGAGACGATGCAGCGGGTGGCCACGAGCCAGCGCGAGGCGGTGGGGCGGGCCGCCGACCTGATCGCCGACGCGGTGCGCGCCGACGGGGTGGTCCACGCGTTCGGCACCGGCCACTCGGAGGCGCTGGCGATGGAGATCGCGGGCCGGGCCGGCGGGCTGGTGCCCACCAACCGGATCGCCCTGCGGGACCTGGTGCTGGTCGGCGGCGCGCCGGCCGACGTGCTCGGGCCGCTGCTCGAACGCGACCCGTCGGTGGCGCACCGCCTCTACGAGCTGGCCCCCGTCAGCCCCGGGGACGTCTTCGTGCTGGCCTCCAACTCCGGCGTCAACGGCGCGATGGTGGAGTTCGCGTCCCTGGTGAAGGAGAAGGGGCACGGGCTGGTCGCGATCACCTCGGCGCAGCACTCCGGGCGGATGACCTCGCGCCACCCGTCGGGGCGCAAGCTCGCCGACGTCGCCGACGTGGTGCTCGACAACGGCGCCCCGTACGGCGACGCGACGCTGCCGCTGCCCGGTGGCGGCGCGGTCGGCGCGGTCTCGTCGATCACCGCGGCGCTGCTGGCGCAGCAGATCACGGTCGAGGTGGTGGCCCGGCTGCTCGCCGCGGGGCAGCGGCCTCCGGTCTACCTGTCGGCCAACATCGCCGGCGGCGACGAGCACAACAACGCCCTCGAGGCCCGGTACGCCGGCCGGATCCGCCGCGGCTCCTGAGCGGAGCGGGCCGGCGTCCGCCGGGCACTCCCGGGCGGCCCGCTCGTCCAGCCCGCGTGGGCGACGTGAGCCGGTTTCGCGGCTCCGTCGGTGGGGCATCAGCGTTGCTGCCGACGGGCGCGCCCCGTCGGCAGTACCGTCTGACCGGAGGTAGCCCGTGTCCAAGGAAACCGAGCGGCAGCGCTGGCAGCGCAACTTCGCCGACCTGTTGCAGGAGCTGCGGGTCGCGCAGACCGGTGTGCAGATCCTCTTCGCCTTCCTGCTGACCCTGCCGTTCAGCAACGGGTTCACCAGGACGAGTGGTTTCCAGAAGGACGTCTACATCGTCTCGTTGCTCGCGGCCGCCGCCGCGACCGCGATGATCATTTCCCCGGTGGCGTTCCACCGCGCGCTGTTCCGGCAGGGCCGCAAGCCGGAGCTGGTCCGGTTCGCCCACCGGATGGCCAGCGCCGGCCTCGCCTTCATGCTGATCTCGATGGTCAGCGCGGTGCTGCTGATCACCGACTTCGTGCTGGACCGGGGCGTCGCCCTGCTGCTCAGCGGCGCCACGGCGATCTGGTTCCTCACCTTCTGGGTGTTCCTGCCGTTCGCCCGGCGCAACTGGGGCGAGGACGACATCGACGACGAGGACGACGACCCGCGGCACCTACCCGGAGACTGACCCGGGTCGACGAAACTCGATCTTTACCGAACGCTACCCCTGGGTAACACCCGGGGGTAGCGTGCTGTTTGTCGAGCACGTCGACGCAGCCGGACCGAGGTTCGAGGGGGCAGCCGTGACCACGACGCAGAACAGCCGACCCACGCCGGACGGATCCGGCGCCGACCAGCCCGTGGCGAAGGACACCGAAGGCGTGCCGACGGCCGCCGTCGACCAGCCCGCACCGCTTGAGGGCGCGGCGGCCGGCGCCGGGCAGGCCGCGACGGTCGCCGCCGGGGTCAGGTCGACGGCCGGCGCGGCCGGGCCGCTGCCGAAGGAGGCGGGACAGGTCTCCGAGAAGGAGGCCCGCCAGGTCGCCGAGGCGGCCCGCGAGTCCTCGTGGGACCGACCCAGCTTCGGCAAGGAACTCTTCCTCGGCCGCCTCCGACTCGACCTGATCGACCCCTGGCCGCGCCCGGACGCGGCGGACGTCGCCCGGGCCGACGAGTTCCTGGGCCGGTTCCGCGAGTTCCTCACCTCCGAGGTGGACGGGGCGGCCATCGAACGGGACGCGTCCATCCCGGACGACGTGTTCCACGGCCTGGCCCGGCTCGGCGCGTTCGGCATGAAGGTCGACCGGTCGTACGGCGGGCTCGGGCTGAGCAACCTGCACTACTGCCGCGCGCTCATGCTGGCCGGCTCGGTCAGCCCGGCGATCGGCGCGCTGCTGTCGGCGCACCAGTCCATCGGGGTGCCGCAGCCGCTGAAGATGTTCGGCACCGCCGAGCAGAAGCAGCGCTTCCTGCCCCGCCTCGCCGCCGGCGAGGTGTCCGCCTTCCTGCTCACCGAGCCGGACGTCGGCTCCGACCCGGCCCGGCTGGCCACCACCGCCGAGCCGACCCCCGACGGCACCGGCTACCGGCTCAACGGGGTGAAGCTCTGGGCCACCAACGGCACCGTCGCCACCCTGCTCGTGGTGATGGCCCGGGTCCCCGCCGCCGAGGGGCGGCGTGGCGGGATCACCGCCTTCGTCGTCGAGGGCGACGCCGAGGGCATCACGGTCGAGCGGCGCAACGCCTTCGTCGGCCTGCGCGGCCTGGAGAACAGCCTCACCCGCTTCCACGACGTCTTCGTGCCGAAGGAGAACGTCATCGGCGGCGAGGGCAAGGGCCTGAAGATCGCGCTGACCACCCTGAACACCGGGCGGCTGTCGCTGCCGGCCATGTGCGTCGGCGCCGGCAAGTGGGCGTTGAACGTGGCCCGGGAGTGGGCCGCCGACCGGGTGCAGTGGGGCCGGCCCGTCGGCGAGCACGAGGCGGTGGCCCAGAAGCTCTCCTTCATCGCCGCGACGACGTACGGCATGGAGACCATGCTCGACCTGTGCTGCCTGCTGGCCGACGACAACCGCAACGACATCCGGATCGAGGCGGCGCTGGTCAAGCTCTACGCCAGCGAGATGGCCTGGAGGATCGCCGACGAGCTGATCCAGATCCGGGGCGGGCGCGGCTACGAGACGGCCGACTCGCTGGCGGCGCGGGGCGAGCGCCCGGCCGCGGTCGAGCAGCTGCTGCGCGACCTGCGGATCAACCGGATCTTCGAGGGCTCGACCGAGATCATGCACCTGCTGATCGCCCGGGAGGCGGTCGACGCGCACCTCTCCGTCGCCGGCGACATCATCGACCCGGACGCCGGGCTCGGCCGCAAGGCGAAGGCCGGCGCGCGGGCCGGCGTCTTCTACGCGAAGTGGCTGCCCACCCTGGCCGTCGGCAAGGGCCAGCGCCCGTCGGCGTACGGCGAGTTCGGCCCGCTCGCCGGCCACCTGCGGCAGGTCGAGCGCGCCTCGCGCAAGCTGGCCCGGTCGACGTTCTACGCGATGTCCCGGTGGCAGGGGAAGATGGAGCGCAAGCAGGCGTTCCTCGGCCGGGTGGTGGACATCGGCGCGGAGCTGTTCGCGATGTCCGCGGTCTGCGTGCGCGCCTACGCCGAGCGGGACACCCGGCCGGAGAACGTCGAGCTGGCCGACCTGTTCTGCCGGCAGGCCCGGGTCCGGGTCGACGCGCTCTTCACCGCCCTGTGGGACAACACCGACTCGGTCGACACGGCCGCCGCGAAGCGGATCCTGGCCGGGCGCTACGCCGGCCTGGAGGAGGGGGTGCTCACCCCGGCCGACGACCTGCCCTGGGTGGCGCGCTGGTCGCCCGGCCCGTCCGCCGCCCCCGACGTCCGCCGCCGCATCCCGCCCTCGGCGTGACACCGGCCCGCCCGGCTGCCGGGCCGGTGTCCGACCGGCCCGGCGGCCGGCGGGTCAGCGGGCGACGGCCCAGGCCAGGATCGCCGCGAGGATCAGCCCGTTGAGCGCGGCCAGCCCCAGGTACGCCGCCGGCGGGATCTTGCGGCCCTTGCGGACGAAGTTGACCAGGACGGCGGCGTAGCCGAGCAGCAGGATGGCGATGACGACCAGGAAGTAGAACACCCGACGACCTTAGCGGCCGGCCCGCAGGCCGAGTTGGCGCAGCTCCAGTGCGGCGAGCGCGTCGACGGTGGCGTCGTCGCCGCGTCGCCACGCCTCGGCCACGTCGGGCGCGATCCGGGTCAGCCGCCCGAGCGGCTGGGTGGCCAACGCCCGCAGGGCGAGCAGGTCCCGGCCGGCGGGCTCGGCGGCCAGCCTGGCCGCCGAGGCGGCCCGGCGCATCCAGCGCACCCGCAGCGGCAGCCAGCCGAAGAGCACCAGGCCGAGCGGGAAGACCAGCACGGCGACGGCCAGCGCGAGGGCGAGCTGGTCGACCAGCTCCTGCTGGTCCCGTCCGGCCTCGGCCAGCGACCGGGCGGCTCCGGCGGCCCGTTCGAACGGCGCGGTCAGCTCGTCGCCCACCAGCGGCACCCGGCCGACCTTGCCGCCCGCCTCGGCCAGGTTGTCGGCCAGGCCGCCGCCGGCCCCCTCCAGCTTCTGCCCGGGTACGGCGAGCTTCTGGACGAGGTCGTGCAGCCACAGCGCGCCGCGGACCGCGCCGTACACCCAGGCGACGACGAGCAGGTCGGTGATCAACTGTCGGACGGCGGTCGGGAAGCGATCGGCGTAGATCTTCACGCCGGACAGCGTGCCACGGGCGACCGTTTCGTGGCGGGTCTCAGCGGGCGCAGGCCGGGCAGGTGCCGAAGATCTCCAGGGTGTGGCTGACGTCGGCGTAGCCGTGCTGCGCCGCCACCCGCTCCGCCCAGCTCTCCACCGCCGGCCCGGCCACCTCCACGGTGCGGCCGCAGCCGCGGCAGACCAGGTGGTGGTGGTGCCCCTCGCTGCACCGGCGGTAGAGGTGCTCGCCGCCCGGCGGGCGCATCACGTCGATCTCGCCCGCGTCGGCGAGCCCCTGGAGGGTGCGGTAGACCGTGGTCAGCCCGACCCGCTCACCGCGCTCGCGCAGCATCGCGTGCAGTTCCTGCGCGCTGTGGAAGCCCTCCACCTCGGCGAGCAGCGCGCTGACCGCCGAGCGCTGCCGGGTGTTGCGGACCGCCGAACTCGTCATGACCCCTCCCCGGCGTGGCTGACCGCGTCGGCCACGATGTGCGCGACGTGCTCGTCGACCAGGGCGTACGCGATCTCGCGCCCCCGCCGCGAGCCGCGCACCACGCCGGCGCCCCGCAGCACCCGCAGGTGCTGGGAGACCAGCGGCTGCGCGGCGCCGAGCTTGTCCACCAGCTCGTGCACGCAGCGTTCGCCCTCGGCGAGCTCGCTGACGATGGCCAGCCGGATCGGCGCCGACAGGGCACGCAGCAGCTCGCTCGCCCCCTCGAAGGCGTCGTAGCCTGATCCGCTGGTCACCCTGTAACGGTAACCAATCCCATCGGCACCTCGCCGACCAGGATCAGCGGAGCACGACCTCGTGCGGCTCGGGCGTGGGCGCGGCGGCCGGGGTGCGCCGCCGGCGCAGCACCCGCCAGCCCGCGCCGAGCATCGCGACGACCGCGAACGAGGCGATCGCCATCAGCACCACCGACGCGCCAGGAGCGGTGTCGGCGCTCGCCGCCACCCAGACCCCCGAACCGGCGGCGAAGAGGCCGAGTGCCATCGCCGCCGCCATCGTGCTGCGGAACCCGCGCGTGACCTGCTGCGCCGTGGCCACCGGCACCACCATCAGCGCGCTGATCAGCAGCACGCCGACCGCCCGCATGGCGATCGTCACGGTGACCGCGGTCGCCACCGCGAGCAGCAGGTTGAGCGTGCGCACCGGCAGCCCGGAGACCCGCGCGTACTCCTCGTCGTGGCAGACCGCGAAGAGGGCGGGACGCAGCCCCAGCATGGTGACCAGGATCGCCGCGCCGAGCACCGCGATGGTGACCAGGTCGGCCGTGGGGATGGTGCTCAGCGATCCGAAGAGGTAGGAGTTGAGGCTGGAGCTGGTGCTGTCGGAGAGCCCCACCAGCATCACGCCGCCGGCTATGCCGCCGTAGAAGAGCAGGGCCAACGCCAGGTCGCCGGAGGTGCGCCCGCGCGAGCGGACCACCTCGATGGTGATCGCGCCGACGGTCGCCACGACCACCGCGACCAGCACGGGGGAGCGGTTGAGCAGCAGGCCCGCGCCGACGCCGGTGAGCGCCACGTGCCCTACCCCGTCGCCGATCAGCGCGAGCCGCCGCTGCACCAGATAGATGCCGAGCGCCGGGGCGGCCAGGCCGATGATCAGCGCGCCGACCAGGGCGCGCTGCATGTAGGGGTACTGGAAGAGTTCCATCTCAGCTGCTCCACAGCCCGGCGGGCTCGTCGGGACCGTGCGGGTGCACGTGGTCGTGGTCGGGCTCCGCGTGGTGGCCGGCGGGTTCGGGCACCGCGCCGTCGTGACAGATGCCACCCTGGTGTACGACGACCGCCCGGCTGATCAGCGGCCGCAGCGGCCCGAGCTCGTGGGCCACCAGCAGCACGGTGCCGCCGCCGCCCACGAAGTCGTGCAGCGCCCCGGCGAACGCCTCCTGGCTGGCCGCGTCCACCCCGGCGGTCGGCTCGTCCAGCACGAGCAGTTCCGGCTGGCCGGCCAGCGCCCGGGCGATCAGGGTGCGCTGCTGCTGACCGCCGGAGAGCGTGGCGACCGGGTCGCGGGCCCGGTCGGCGAGCCCGACCGCCGCCAGCGCCGCGTCGACGGCGGCCCGGTCGGCGCGCCCGGGCGGGCGCAGGACGCCCCGGCGGGCCAGCCGGCCGGAGGCCACCACCTCGCGGACGGTGGCCGGTACGCCGCCGCCGGCGCCGAGGCGCTGCGGGACGTACCCGACGCGGTGCCACTGCCGGAACCGGCGCAACGGGCGGTCGAAGAGGGTGACCGACCCGGAGCTGAGCGGCACCAGGCCGAGCACGGCGCGGATCAGGGTGGACTTGCCGGAGCCGTTGGCGCCGAGCACCGCGACCACCTCGCCGGCGGTCACGGTCAGCGAGACGTCACGCAGCACGGGGCGGCCGTCGTAGCCGACCACCCCGTGCGTGACGGTGATGACTGGGGATGTCACGAGCAGCTCAACGCCGTCCTGAGGGTCTGCAGGTTGGTGCGCATCACCGAAAGGTAGTCGCCGCCGTCGGTCGACAGCCCTTCCAGCGGGTCCAGTACCGCGGTCTTCGCGCCGACCTGGTCGGCGATGGTCTGGGCCACCTTCGGGCTCACCAGCGTCTCGAAGAAGATCGTCGTGGCCTTGTGCTTCTGGGCCTCCTCGATCACCTCGGCGAGGCGCTGCGGGGACGGCTCGTTCTCCGGGCTCAGCCCGGTGATGCCGATCTGCTCGAGCTGGTAACGCTCGGTCAGGTAGCCGAACGCGGTGTGGCTGACCACGATCTCCCGCCGCTGGCAGGTCTTCAGGCCGGCGGTGAAGTCGGCGTCCAGCTTCGCCAGCTCGGTGCGCAGCGTCGCGGCGCGGGCGGTGTAGTCGGCGGCGTGCTCCGGGTCGGCCTTGCCGAGCCGCTCGGCGAGCTTGTCGCCGACCGTGGCCAGGCGGGTCGGGTCGAGCCAGAGGTGCGGGTCCTTGCCGCCGCCCTCCTCCTCGGCGTGGGGCTCCCCGGTGGCCTCGCCCTCGTGCCCGTGGTCGTGGTCGTGCCCGTCGGCCGCGGCGTCGCGCAGCGGCTGCACGGTGGCCACGTCGAACGCGCGCTCCCCGGCGTTCTGCTCGACGGCCTCGTCCACGTTCGGCTGGAAGCCCTTCAGGTAGACGACCAGCTCCGCCTGGCTGACGTCGCCGACCTGCCCCGGGTTGAGCTCCAGGTCGTGCGGCTCGGCGCCGGGCTTGGCCAGGTTGGTCACCTTCACCGCGTCGCCGCCGATCCGTTCGGCGAGGAACTGCAGCGGGTAGAAGGCGGCCACCACGTCGACCCGCTGCGGGTCGGTGCCGGCCGCGTCGTCGGAGCAGGCCGCGACGCCACCGAGGGCGAGCAGGGCGGTGGTGGCGGCGGCCAGGGTGCGCGGGGCGGAGCGGATGTTCATGACATGAACTCTCCGCGACAACGACAATGATTGTCAAAAACGCATGCTTGCATGTCAGAGCAGCTTTGCCAGGCCCGCGGTGACCAGCAGGGTGAGCACCACCAGCCGGATCGCCCGGGTCGGCACCGTCTGCACCGACCAGGTGGTGACCAGCAGCGCGGCGACGGCCGCGGCGAGCAGCAGGGTGAGCAGCCCGCCCACCACCCCGGGGGTGAAGAACGCGACCAGCGCCAGCACCAGGGTGACCAGGAACACCGTCGTCGGGTTCGCCCGCGCCAACCGGGCCGGCAGGGGGCTCTGCGTACGCTGCATCCCACAGACTCTACGAGGAGGAACCCCGTGCTGGTGACGAACCGGTTCGTGGTGGACGTCGATGTCGCCGACGACTTCACCGAGCGGGCGCACGCCGCCCTCGCCGCGCTCGCGGCCCGCCCCGGTTACCTGCGCGGGCAGCTCGTCCGGGCGCTGGACGACCCGCGCCACTGGTGCCTGGTCACCGAGTGGGAGTCCGTCGGCACCTACCGGCGTGCCCTCGGCGGCTTCGACGTCAAGGTCACGGCGGTGCCGCTGCTCGCCGAGTCGGTCGACGAGCCGTCCGCGTACGAGGCGCTCGCCACCGCCGCGCCGGGCGGGGACGTGGTCGTGGCGGCCAGCGATCGGGCCGCTGGTCCGTACCGCTGAGCCGGCGGGCACTAGATTGCTCTCATGACCGCTCCCGGATCGGCGGCACCGCCGCCGTACTCTTCGCTGCCCGGCCAGGAGGGGGCGCAGCCGCCCGTCGTGCCCGGCCCGCCGGCGGATCCGGGCGTGCCCGCCCCGCCGCCCGGCCCCGGGGTGGCCCCGCCGTTCGCGGCGCCGCCCACCGAGGGGCGCAACACCCGGCTCTGGCTCGGGCTGGGCGCCGGGGCGCTCGCCGTGCTGCTCTGCTGCGGTGGCGGCGGCGCGGCCGTGGTGGGCCTGGCGGTGACCGGGGTGCAGGCCGTGCGGGAGCAGGGGCGCACCGTCTCCACCGACTACTACCAGGCGCTGGTCGAGCGGAAGTACGGCGCCGCGTACGACCAGCTCTGCGACGACGCGCAGCGGCGCGAGTCGCGGCGGGAGTTCGAGCGCCGGGTCGCCGCCGAGCCGCAGATCGCCGCCTTCCGGGTGGGCGACGTGGACGCCACCACGCTGACCGTGCCGGTGGACGTGACCTACACCGGCGGCCGGCAGGACCGGCAGGAGGTCGTCCTGGGGCAGGACCGGCAGACCGGCGGCATGGAGGTGTGCGGGGTCAACTGACCCGCCCCCGGTATTCTGCTGGGCTCGGGGTGGTGCTGGTCGTACCGTTGTCCCGAACCGCCCGTCCGTCCTTTTCTGCCGCGTCCCCGCCGACCGCCAGTCGGCGTAGGAGGAAACATGCCAGCCGACCGTATCGACGCCGTCGTCAGCCTCGCCAAGCGCCGAGGCTTCGTCTTCCCCTCCAGCGAGATCTACGGAGGCACCCGGTCGGCGTGGGACTACGGTCCGCTCGGCGTGGAGCTGAAGGAGAACGTCCGCCGGCAGTGGTGGAAGACCATGGTCCAGCAGCGCGACGACGTGGTCGGCCTCGACTCCGCCGTCATCCTGGCCCGGGACGTCTGGGCCGCCTCCGGCCACCTCGACGCCTTCGTCGACCCGCTGACCGAGTGCCAGTCCTGCCACAAGCGGTTCCGGGCCGACCACCTCGAGGAGGCGTACGAGGCCAAGCACGGCAAGCCGCCGGCCTCGCTGACCGAGCTGAACTGCCCGAACTGCGGCAACAAGGGCACCTTCACCGAGCCGAAGATGTTCAACGGCCTGATGAAGACCTTCCTCGGCCCGGTGGAGAGCGAGGAGGGCATGCACTACCTGCGGCCCGAGACCGCACAGGGCATCTTCGTCAACTACAAGAACGTCGAGACCGTCGCCCGCAAGAAGCCGCCGTTCGGCATCGCGCAGACCGGCAAGTCGTTCCGCAACGAGATCACCCCGGGCAACTTCATCTTCCGCACCCGCGAGTTCGAGCAGATGGAGATGGAGTTCTTCGTCGAGCCGGGCTCCGACGAGCAGTGGCACGAGTACTGGCTCCAGGAGCGCTGGAACTGGTACCTCGACCTGGGCCTGTCGGAGGACAACCTGCGCTTCTACGAGCACCCCAAGGAGAAGCTCTCCCACTACTCGAAGCGCACCGTCGACATCGAGTACCGCTTCCAGTTCGGCGGCACGGAGTTCGCGGAGCTGGAGGGCATCGCCAACCGCACCGACTTCGACCTGTCCACGCACAGCAAGCACTCCGGCGTCGACCTGTCCTACTTCGACCAGACGAAGCAGGAGCGCTGGGTGCCGTACGTCATCGAGCCGGCCGCCGGCCTCACCCGGGCGGTGCTGGCCTTCCTGCTCGAGGCGTACGACGAGGACGAGGCGCCGAACACCAAGGGCGGCGTGGACAAGCGCACGGTGATGCGCTTCGACCCGCGGCTGGCCCCGGTCAAGGTGGCGGTGCTGCCGCTGTCGCGCAACGAGGCGCTCTCGCCCAAGGCGAAGGGCCTCGCCGCGGACCTGCGCAAGCGCTGGGTGGTGGAGTTCGACGACTCGCAGGCGATCGGCCGCCGCTACCGTCGTCAGGACGAGATCGGCACGCCGTTCTGCGTGACGGTCGACTTCGACACCCTGGACGACAACGCGGTGACCGTGCGGAACCGGGACACCATGGCCCAGGAGCGCATCTCCCTGGACCAGGTCGAGCGCTACCTGATCGAGCGCCTCCCCGGCTGCTGAGCCACGGGACGGGGCCCCGGTCGGCGCGGAAGAGCGCCGGTCGGGGCCCCGTACACTTGTGCGGTGACCGCGCCGACCGTTCCCGCACCGCGCCCGCTGACCCTCGGGCGGCACCAGGTGTGGCCGCCGGTGGTGCTCGCCCCGATGGCGGGCATCACCAACGTCGGTTTCCGGCAACTCTGCCGGGAACAGGGCGGCGGCATCTACGTCTGCGAGATGATCACCACCATCGCGCTGGTGGAGCGGAACCCGAAGACGCTGCGGATGATCGCCTTCGGTGAGGACGAGCGCCCCCGCAGCCTCCAGCTCTACGGCACCGACCCCGAGATCACCGCCGCCGCCGTGCGGATCGTGGTCGAGAAGGACCTCGCCGACCACATCGACCTCAACTTCGGCTGCCCCGTGCCCAAGGTCACCCGCAAGGGCGGCGGATCCGCGCTGCCGTGGCGGCGCCGGCTCTTCGCCCGCCTGGTCAGGGCCGCGGTGGACGCCGCGTCGCCCGCCGGGGTGCCGGTCACGGTCAAGATGCGCAAGGGCATCGACGACGACCACCTGACGTACGTCGAGGCGGGCCTCGCCGCGCAGGACGCCGGCGTGGCGGCGGTCGCCCTGCACGGTCGTACGGCGGCGCAGCGATACTCGGGCACCGCCGACTGGGACGCCATCGCCACGCTCAAGCAGGCGCTCGACGTGCCGGTGCTCGGCAACGGCGACATCTGGGAGGCCGACGACGCGCTGCGGATGGTGGCGCACACCGGCGTCGACGGGGTGGTGATCGGCCGCGGCTGCCTGGGTCGCCCGTGGCTCTTCGCCGACCTGGAGGCCGCGTTCAACGGAAGCCCCGAGCGCCGGCTGCCCAGCCTGGGTGAGGTCGCGCAGACCATGCGCCGCCACGCCGAGTTGCTGGTCGACCAGTTCACCGCCGGCGCGCGCAACCCCGCGCGGGGCGAACGGGACGGCTGCACCGACTTCCGCAAGCACGTCGCCTGGTACCTCAAGGGCTTCCCGGTGGGCAGCGAGCTGCGCCGCGAGCTGGCGATGATCGAGAGCCTGGCCCAGCTCGACGACCTGCTCGGCAAGCTCGACGCGGCCGAGCCCTTCCCGGTCGCCACGCTCGGCCAGCCGCGCGGGCGCACCAACTCGCCCGGCAAGGTCTTCCTGCCCGACGGCTGGCTCGCCAGCCGCGACGACGACACCGTGCCCGAGGGCGCCGAGCTGGCCGACTCCGGCGGCTGACGGGACCGGTACGACAGAGCCGCGCGGCTGCGGCTGACTGAGGTCTGCTGCTGGTCAGGCATTGCGCTGCCGTGTCTGCCCGGGCGGCCGGACCGCGCCGCGTGCCGGGTACGGAGACAACGACAAGGGCCGGCCCCGTTCGGGGCCGGCCCTTGTCGTTGGTGGTGTGTGGATCAGGCGGCGT
>NZ_JBFAVI010000184.1:0-13625 GCF_040679695.1 Micromonospora sp. NPDC052213 | reverse complement strand
CCCCGGCCGGCGGCACCGTCGACGGTGTCCCCGCGCCGGCCCGACCCCGCCCCGGGCCGGCGACCGGCGCGTCGCACCCGGCCGCCGGCGCGCCCAGGTGCGGCGGGTGACGCCCGGCCGGCGCGGCGTCGCGCTACCCGCGCGGCACGTAGGCCGGCAGCACGCCGGCGGCCAGCGCCTGCGCCACGGTCTGGGCGGTGGCGTCGCGGGGCGACAGCCGACGCGGCCCCTCCGGCCAGGCGATCCCGAGCTCCGCGTCGAGGGGGTTGACGGTGCGTTCGGCCGCCGGGTCGTACGGCGACGAGCAGAGGTACACGACGGTGGCCGGCTCGGTCAGCGCGCAGAACGCGTGGCCGAGCCCGGCGTCGAGGTGGACGGCGCGGCGGTCGACGTCGTCCAGGCGCACCCCCTCCCACCGGCCGAAGGTCGGCGAGCCCACCCGCAGGTCCACCACGACATCGAGCACCGCCCCGGAGACGCAGGTGATGTACTTGTCCTGGCCGGGTGGCACGTCCACCAGATGGATGCCGCGGATCACCCCCCGTCCCGAGACGGAGACGTTGGACTGCGCCACGCTGAACGGTCGTCCGACCGCCTCGGTGAAGCGGCCCGCCTGGTACCACTCCAGGAACAGGCCCCGGTCGTCGTGGTGCTGCTCCGGGGTGACCAGCCACGAACCCTCGATCGTCAACGCCCGGATGTCCACCACTGTCCTCCTCACCCGTCGCGGAACTCGCGGGCCGGTCACGACCGGCCGTCGAGCCAGCGAATCGGAAAACCGACGCGGCGTCCACCCGCACGCCGGGACACCCCTCGATCCATTGTGGACTACGAGGCCGACGACGCGGGCGTGGCGATGACGCACCGGAGCCGGCGATGAACGCGCCGACGCCACGACTGCTCGTGACCGGCGCGGGCGGGTTGCTGGGCCGCGAGTTGGGCGAGGTCCTCGCCGGCGGCCGGCACACCACCCTCGACCGGGCCATGCTCGACATCACCGACGCCGCCGCGGTCCGGCACGCGGTGCCCGGCCACGACGTCGTCGTCAACGCCGCCGCCTGGACCGACGTCGACGGGGCCGAGTCGGACGAGGCCGGCGCGACCGCGGTGAACGGCGCCGGCCCGGCCAACCTGGCCCGGGCGTGCGCGCGCAGCGGGGCGCTCCTGATCCACCTGTCCAGCGACTACGTCTTCTCCGGCGAGACCACCGTGCCGTGGCCGGAGGACGCTGCGCCGGCCCCGCTGAACGCGTACGGCCGCAGCAAGCTCGCCGGCGAGCGGGCCGTGCGCGGCCTGCTGCCCGCCGGGGGCTACGTGGTCCGCACCGGCTGGCTGTACGGCCGCCACGGCCCCAACTTCGTCCGCGCGGTGCTGCGCCGGGCCGCCGAGACGGAGTTCGTGGACGTCGTGGACGACCAGCACGGCCAGCCCACCTGGGCGCGCGCGCTCGCCGACCGGCTGGTCACGCTGGCCGGGCTGGCCGCCGCCGGGCGGGCGCCGGCCGGCATCTACCACGGCACGGCGGCCGGCCGGACCACCTGGTACGGCTTCGCCCGGACGGTCTTCGCGCTGCACGGGCTCGACCCGGACCGCGTGCGCCCGGCCGGCAGCGGGACGCTCGCCGCCCGGCCCGCCCGGCGGCCACGGATCTCCGTCCTCGGGCACGACGGGTGGGCGCGGGCCGGCCTCGGCCCGCTGCCGCCGTGGCGACGGATGATCGAGGCGGCCGTGGCCGAGGAGCGGAGCCGGGCCGAGCCGGCCGGCGGGGAGCGCACGCGACGGAGGTCGGCATGAACGCGACGAGGATCCTCGTCACCGGCGGCGCGGGATTCATCGGGTCGCACTACGTCCGCACCCTGCTGCGGCCGGCGGGACCGGGCGGCGTCCGGATCACGGTGCTGGACAAGCTGACGTACGCGGGCAACCTCGCCAACCTGCGCCCCGTCGCCGGCCACCCGGCCTACCGTTTCGTCCGCGGCGACATCTGCGACAGCCACCTGGTGGACCGGCTGGTGGCGGAGCACGACCAGGTCGTGCACTTCGCCGCCGAGTCCCACGTGGACCGGTCCATCGCCGACGGCGGTGACTTCGTCCGCACCAACACGCTCGGCACCTACACGCTGCTGGACGCGGTCCGGCGACGGCACGGCGACCGCGCGGTCTTCGTGCACGTCTCCACCGACGAGGTGTACGGGTCGATCGAGCACGGCACGTGGCCGGAGACGGACCCGGTCCTGCCGAGTTCGCCGTACGCCGCCGCGAAGGCCGCCAGCGACCTGCTCGCCCTGGCCTTCGTCCGCACGCACGGGCTCGACGTGCGGGTGACGCGCTGCGCCAACAACTACGGCCCGCACCAGCACCCGGAGAAGCTGGTGCCGCTGGCGATCACGAACCTGCTCGACGGCGGGGACGTCCCGCTCTACGGCGACGGGCTGCACGTGCGCGACTGGCTGCACGTCGACGACCACGTCCGGGCGCTGGAGCTGGTGCGGACGCGGGGCCGGGCCGGGGAGGTCTACAACGTCGGCGGTGGCACCCAGTTGACCAACCGGGAGATGGCCGATCGCCTGCTGGCGGCCTGCGGCGCCGATCCTGACCGGATTTGCTACGTCGAGGACCGCAAGGGGCACGACCGGCGCTACGCGGTCGACTGGAGCAAGATCAGATGCGAGCTCGGGTACACCCCGCGCAAGAACCTCGACGGCGGGCTCGGCGAGACGGTCGCCTGGTACCGCGCGAACCGCGCCTGGTGGGAGCCCCTCCGGCGCCGTCCGGTGTTGCGCAAGCTGGGAGACCGCCCGGGACCGACGGCGGGTTAGCCTGACTGTCCTCGATCGACACCGGACGGGAGGTCCGCGATGGTGTCCGTCGCCTGTCACGGGGGAGCCCCGCCGGAGGGCACCCGGGCCGCCGGAGCCGACGGGAGTCCCGAGGCGCCCGAGGTCGACCCGCGGCATCTGTCCTGGTGGACCGGAACCGATCCGGACGGGCGGACGGGTCCGCGGCGTCGCGCACCCGCCGGGCGGGCGCCGGCCACCGGCGCGGACTTCTGGCGGTGGTGGGGCGACCCCCACGGTGCCGACGCGGACGCCGACCCGGCGGCGACCGACGTCGGACCGGGTGGGCCCGGGCTCATGCCGTAGCCGTGCGGGATCGCGCCGGGTACGAGCAGGGTGGTCGGCCATGACCACGGGCGAAACTCACTCACCGTCGTCACGGGCTCGCCCGTACGCGCCGGATGTGATACTTTTCGCCGAACTGAGAGGAGCCGTCCCCCCGCGGCCCGTCAGTACGACTCTGGGATAGCACGCAGCTGCGACGAACGCGATGTCCACATGCGCCCATCGAGGAGACACCGTGCCGGTGCCCTGTCGGGACCGTGCTCTGCCTGGTTCCCCCTTGCCGACCGGCACCACCGCGCGCGCCCGTACGACCGCCGCGATCTGATCCCCCTCGATGAGATGACCTTCGGCGAGCTGGATGCGCTCCCCCTCACCGCCCTGGTGACACGGCCCGTCACGGAGCAGTTCCCCGACCTGCGTCCGGGTGCCGCGCGGTTCGACGCTCCCGCCGGCACCCTGGTGCACCACGCGGTCCGCGACGTGATGACCCGTTATCCCGCGTGGGCCGGCGCGGACGTCGCGCACCCACGGCCCCGCACCGTGCTCGACTGGGCGGCCGGCCGTTTCCGTACGCTGATCGGCGCACCGGGCGGCATCGTGTCGTTCGGCGCCGACATGACGAGCCTGACCGAGGGGTTCGTCCGGTCCGTGGCGCCCGCGCTCCGCCCCGGCGACGAGGTGATGTGCACGGCTCTCGACCACGCCGCGAACGTGGACCCGTGGCGCGAGTCCGCCCGGCGGCAGGGTGCCGTCGTCCGGATGGCGGGCCTGTCGCCGAGCGGAGAGCTGACCGTCGACGCGGTCACCGAGCAGCTCAGCCCGCGTACCCGGTGGGTCGCGGTCACCGCCGGCTCCAACGTCCTCGGCAGCACGCCGGACATCCCGGCGATCTGTGCGGCCGCGCGGTCCACCGGCGCGCGGATCTTCGTGGACGGGGTGCAGGCGCCGGCGCACCGGTTCGTGGACGTCGCCGCGTGGGGCTGCGACGCCTTCGTCACCTCCGCCGACAAGTGGTACGGCCCCCGGTGCGGGGTGCTGTGGAACCGCGACGGGCGGCCCCGGTCGGTGGTCGCCCGGACCACGGACCGGCCGGGGGCGGCGCGCGGGCCGGACATCGAGGCGGTCCTCGCCGCGGGGGTGGCGGCCGAGGTGCTGCTCCGTTGGGACCGCTCGGCCGTGTTCCGGCACGGCGAACGCCTCGCCAACCTGCTGGCCCGCGGCCTGCGGATGATCGACGGGGTGCGCGTCCTCGGCCGTCCGGACGGCAGGTCCCCGATCCCGATCGTGTCCTTCCAGGTCGTCGGCCGGTCCGCCGCCGAGGTGGCGGCGATCCTCGCCGCCGAGGGGATCACCGTGGGGCACGGCACCTTCGGCGCGGAGCGGGCGCTGCGGGCCGTGTCGCCCGACGCGCCCGAGTCCCTGCGCGCGGGGGTGGCACGCTACACGACGCGGGACGACGTGCGGGCGCTGCTCGGGGGCGTCGCGGCGATCGCCTCCCCCCGGGCCTGACCCCGCCGGCGGGGTGCGGCACCGGCGTGGCCGGCGGGGCCCCGGCCGCGCCTGTCTCACAGCTTGCGGAGTTCCCCTCTGGCGGCGCGCGGACGTCGTGCCGGCCGCACCGACCGTGCCACGATCGGGCGGCCGGCCACGACGAGCGGGGCCGGCAGGGGCGGGGAGGCGCCGGTGGACGTACCGGGGGCGTCGACATCCGGGCCGCTGGTCCTCGACGGCGGGCTGGGCACCGAGTTGCAACGGCACGGCCGGTCCGTGTCCGCCCCGTGGTGGACGGCGCGCTGCCTGCTGGACGCCGACGGCCGGCGCCTCGTCTCCCGCATCCACGGCGCGTACGTGGCGGCGGGAGCGGACGTGCTCACCGCCGACACGTTCCGCACCACCCTGCGGACGGCGTACCGGGCCGGGACGGACGAGGCCACGGCCGCCGGCCTGGTCCGTACCGCCGTGGCGCTGGCCCGCCGGGCGGCCGACCCGGCGGTGGCCGGTCGGCGGGTGCTCGTCGCCGCCTCCGTCGCTCCGGTCGAGGACTGCTACCGGCCGGACCTGGTGCCCGGCGCCGCGGTGCTGCGGCGGGAGCACGGCTGGCTGGCCGACCAACTCGCCCGCGCCGACGTCGACCTGGCGCTGGTCGAGACCATGAACACCGTCCGGGAGGCGGTCGCCGCCACCCGGGCGGTACGCGAGCACGGCCTGCCGGCCTGGGTGAGCTTCGTCTGCACCGGCGACGCCCGCCTGCTGTCCGGTGAGGACGTCGCCGTGGCGGCCGACGCGGTACGGGCGGCCGGCGCGGCGGCGGTCCTGGTCAACTGCACCGACCCGGCGGGCACCGACCGGGCGTTGCGACGGATCCGCGCCGCGGGGCCGGGCCTGCTCGGCGCGTACCCGAACGTGGAGGACCGCAGCGGGGTGCCGCCGGCCACCCCGGTGGACCGTTATCTCCCGCCCCGCCTGACGCCCGACGCCTTCGCCGACCTCTGGGCGGCCTGGCGCCCGGTCGGGCTGGGCGTCGTCGGCGGTTGCTGCGGCACCACCCCGGCGCACATCGCCGCGCTGCGGTCCCGCCTGGCGCCGCGCCCCGGCTGACCGTACGGGCTCAGGCGGGCAGGCCGGCGGCGGTCACGCCCAGCTCCGCCAGCTCGGCCGTCACCCGCTCGCGCAGCGCCGCGCGCTCCGCCGCGGGCAGCAGCGCGGCGTCGACCCCGATCAGCGTCATGGCGGCGAGTTCGGCCACGGTGAAACCGTGCCACTCGACGGCGAGGCGGTGCTCGGCGAGCAGGTCGGTGTGGAACATGCTGGGATCGTCGGTGTTGAGGGTGAGCCGCACCCCGGCGTCCCACAACCGGCGCAGCGGGTGCGCCCCCGGCTCGGAGACCACGCCCGTACGCAGGTTGCTGGTGGGGCAGACCTCGAGGACCACGCCCCGGTCCCGCAGCGCCGCCACCAGCCGCGGGTCCTCGACCGCCCGGATGCCGTGCCCGATGCGCGGCGGGCGGAACGGCAGGCAGTCCCAGACGCCCTCGGGCCCCACCGCCTCGCCCGCGTGCGGCACGAACGGCATCCCCCGCGCCGCCGCCCACCGGACCGCCTCCCCGAACAGCGACGCCGGGCGCCGCGGCTCGAAACCGCCGAGGCCGAGCGCCACCACCCCCCGGCCGGCGCCGGCCACCGCCCACTCGGCGACCTGCTGGCACTCCTCCGGCGGCCCGCCCCGGACGTGGTCGACGACGAAGCGCATCGTGACGCCGGTACGGCGGCGGGCCTGCTCGGCGCCCCGGGCCACGGCGTCGAGCTGCTCGTCGAACGGGATGCCCGCCCCCCGCCGGTGCGTGCCGGGGCTGAACGTCACCTCCAGGTGGCGGACGTTCTGCCGGTGCGCCTCGTCGGCGAGCTCCTCGGTGATCAGCTCGAGGTCGGCCGGGTCGCGTAACGCCGCGCAACACTGTTCGTACAGATCTGTGAAGTGGCGGAAGTCGCGGAAGCGGAAGAGCTCCACCACCGCCGCCTCGTCGAGCCGACCGAGGTCGAGGCCGTGCCGGCGGGCGATCCGGAGCAGGGTGCCGGGCCGCACCGACCCTTCGAGGTGCACGTGCAGCTCGACCTTGGGCAGGCGGGCAAGGACGTCGGTGAGGTCCTGCCCGGCCGGTACGGCGGTCGTCACCGGGCCGATTCTAGGCAGGTCGCGGATGGACAATATGGGGCGTACCGGCGTCGCGGGAATTTCCGCAGGCAGGAGGGCAATCTGGAAGAGGCGGTCATGTACTATGTCTAAGTAAAGAAGCGCGGCCGAGTCCGCGCTGCGGCATCGAGGAGCGCCGTGAAAGAGCAACGGGACCGTCGGACGTACGGCCAGCAATGCGGGCTGGCCTTCGCACTGGACGTGGTGGGTGAACGCTGGACGCTGCTCATCATCCGCGAGCTACTGGTCCGGCCTCGCCGCTACCGCGACCTGCTGGACGCCCTGCCGGGCATCGGCACCAACCTGCTCGCCGACCGGCTGGCCTTCCTGACCGAGGCCGGCATCATCGAGCCGCTGGACGCCGAACGGCGCACAGCGGGCTACGCGCTCACCGAGCTGGGCGAGAAGCTGCGGGAGCCGGTCCTGGTGCTGGCCCGGTTCGGGCTGACGCTGCTCGCCGAGCAGCCCGTCCGCACGGGCGCCTCGGTCACCCGGGCCTCCTGGGCCGTGCTGGCCATCGAGTCCATGGTCGACCCGGCCCGCGCCCTCGCCGACGAGGTCTACGAGTTCGACATCGAGGGCGAGGTGTTCCACGTCCGCGTCGCCGACGGCGCGGCCCGCACGGTGCAGGGGACGGCCGGCGCGGACGCCACGCTGCGGGTCGCCACCGACGCCCGGACCTTCTTCGACCTCGGCAGCGGCGCGATCGAGCCGGTCGAGGCCGTGGTCAGCGGGGCGGTCTCCGTCACCGGTCCGCCGGCGGCACTCCCTCGCTGCCTCTACCTGCTCGGCCTCGGCGGCCGACCGGCCGGCGAGCGGGCGCTCTCCGCGGCGGGCGCCGGCCGGCGCTGACGCTCGCCGCCGCCGGCCGGCGCGCGGCGGCTCAGCTCGACGTGCGCGGGCCCGGACAGCCCACCGTCCACCGCGGCCCGCGGCTCCGCGAGGGCGACCTGGAAACCGAGCCGGCCCCGGAGGGCGTGCCGGCTGCTGATCGCCATCAACAGGTCCGCCAGCGACTCCAGCGCCGGCGCACGGTCGATGCCACCGACGTCCACCGGGGCGAACCCGAGCCGGCGCAGCAACGCGCTCACCTCCGCCTTGGCCGGCGGGTGGTCGCCGGCCAGGGGCACGGTGACCGGGCGCCCGTCGAGGACGGGCTCGTCGAGCATGCCGGCCGGCACGGTGTTGAGCGCCTTGACGACGCGCCACTGCGGTAACAGTTCCGCTAGCAACCGTCCCCCGGATTCCGCGGGAGCGGGCGGGGTGACACCAGCCCGCGGCGGGTTCGTCGCATCGATGACCGTACGCCCTCGTCCGTCGTCGAGCCGGCCGGCCAGGGCCAGCTCCACGGCGGCGGCGAACGGCAGCATCAGGACGACCAGGTCGGCCCCGGCGACGACGGCGCCCGTCGGGACGGACCGGATTCCGGGGTACGGGGCGAAGGGGTCGGGCGGTAGCACCGGGTCGCCGCGACCGGCGATCAGCACCGGCCCCCCGTGCGCCGCAAGCGCCCTGGCCAGGGCCGATCCCATCCGACCGCGCCCGATGATGCCGACGATCATGGGCGGGGCCGCGTCGCGAGGTGGGGGTACGAACCGTGGGGTGCGATCGTCCGCATCTCTCCGCTCCGGGTCGTGGTCGAGAGCTGCCCGGCCTGGGCCGGACACGATTCGATCGGGTGCCGCCGGTTGCCGCAGCCAAGTTTCCGGCACCCTTCTTGACGGCCACTTGACGCCGGGACGACGCCGGGTCGGCTACCCAGTGCGACAGCGCCACCTCTTTAAGTATGGAAGTTCTTCACTTAAAGTGGAGGAGCACTGAGCACAGCGCCACGACAGCTGGGGGACGTGTGAACCGGACCGAGATCGAACTCCGAATTCAGATCCTCGGTCCCGTCCGAGCGACGATTCGCGGCAGGGAGGTCGACCTCGGCCCCCCGAAGCAGCGGGCGGTCCTCGCCCTGCTGGCCCTGCGGGCCGGACGACATGTGCCGCTGGACGACCTGATCGCCGCACTCTGGGCGGGACAGCCACCGACGAGGGCCGCCAACCTGGTCCACACCTACGTCGCGCGGTTGCGCCACGCGGTCGAGCCCGACACGCCTCGACGGCAGCGGACCAACGTCATCGTGTCGGTGCCCGGCGGGTACCGGCTGACCGTCGCCGACGACCAGCTCGACCTGCAGGTGTTCCGCGCCGGCGTCCGGCGGGCGTCGGCGCTGCGGGACAGCGGCGAGTTGGAGAGCGCGTTCGCCCGGTACGGCGAGAGCGTCGACCAGTGGCAGGATCCCCAGATCGGCGACCTGTCCGCGCTGCTGGCCGAGCAGGACGACATCGGCCCGCTGCGGCAGGAGTTCCTGGCCGCCGCGCTCGACTACGTCGCGCTCGGCCTCGAGCTGCGCCGGCCGGACGCGGTCCTGCCGCTGGCCGAGCGGCTGGCCCAGGCGGAGCCGCTCAACGAGCGGGTGCAGGCCCGGGTGCTCCAGGCGCTCACCCACATCGGCCAGCGCGCGTGGGCCATCGAGCGGTACGCCGACGTGCGCACGAGACTCAAGCTCGACCTGGGCGTGGACCCGGGCCCCGAGCTCACGGCGGCGTACCGGGAGGTGCTGGACGCCCGGCCCGGCGTCCACCAACCACCGTGGCGGGGGCCGGCACCGGTGGTGGACGAGCTGATCGGGCGGGCGGCGGACCTCTCGGCGGTCGGCGACCTGCTGCGCGAGTACCGCCTGGTGAGCCTGACCGGGGCGGCCGGCGTCGGCAAGACGGCGCTCGGCCTGGCGGCGGCGGAGGAGCTGCGGGAGCGGTTCGCCGACGGCGTGGCGGTGGCCGACCTGGCGAACGTCCGCACCGGCCCCGACCTGACCCGGGCGGTCGAGGTCGCCGTCGACGAGCCACCGGCCCGGGGCGCCGGCCGCTGCGAACCGCTGGTGCACCGGCTGCACGACCGGAAGCTGCTGCTCGTGCTCGACAACGCCGAGCTGGTCACCGACGAGGCCGCCGACCTGGCGGACGACGTGCTGCGGAACTGCCCGCAGATCACCATCCTGCTGACCTCGCGGGAGCTGCTCGGGCTGCCCTACGAGGCGGTGTACCCGGTCCGACCGCTGGGCGTGGACGCGGAGCCCGGCCGCCTGGCCGCGCAGCCCGCCCTGCAGCTGTTCGCCCGGCGGGCGGCGCAGGTGCGGCCGGGCTTCCGGCTCACCGAGTCCAACGTCGAGGCGGTGGCGTCGGTGTGCCGGGCCCTC
This sequence comes from Micromonospora sp. NPDC052213, assembly GCF_040679695.1. NCBI lineage: Bacteria > Bacillati > Actinomycetota > Actinomycetes > Micromonosporales > Micromonosporaceae > Micromonospora > Micromonospora sp. NPDC052213. The sequence goes on along the minus strand of NZ_JBFAVI010000184.1, from coordinate 3,565 downwards.
GACGGGCTGCCGCTGGCCATCGAGCTCGCCGCGGCCTGCCTGCGGACGCAGCGCCTGGAGACGCTGGTCGACGGGCTAGACGACCCGCTGCACCGGATCCAGCCGCCCCGCCGCGGCGTGCCCAGTCACCACCGCTCCCTGCACGCCGCGGTGCACCGCAGCATCGAGCTGCTGGACCCGGCCGAGCAACGCTGCTTCACCGCGCTCGGCGCGATGCCGGCCGCGTTCTGCCTGGAGGCGGCGGCCGTCGCCGACAAGGCGATCGCCGGCGAGCCGCGTACGGTGCAGATGCTGCTGGAGCGGCTGGTGGACAAGTCGGTCCTGGAGGTCCGGCACAGCTCGTCGGGCCGGCGTTACCGGATGCTGGGCACGGTGCACGCCCTGGCCCGGCAGCTCCTGCACGAGCACGGCGTGGACGGCGAACCCCCCTCCGTCGGCTGCACCTGCGGCTGCCACACGGGTCGCTGAGGCAGGGGACAAGCGTCAATTTCTGCTATATGATTCTCCAGTAGATCAGGCCGGTCGACGGGCGGGAGATCGCACATGGACCAGCGCCACCTGCTCATGCACCAGGCGATGCTCGGTGACCGACGCCGCGTCGAGGCGTACGACCGGGCGCTGGCCGCGGCGGTCGACGAGGACACGGTGGTGGCCGACGTCGGCGCCGGCACCCTGGCGCTCACCGCGCTGGCCCTGCGGCACGGCGCCGCCCACGTGTACGCCGTCGAGGCCGATCCCCAGGTCGCCGCCGTCGCCGACCGGATCATCAAGGCCAACGACTGGGACGACCGGGTGACCCTGGTCGTCGGGGACGCGCGCCTCGCCCGGCTGCCGCGCCAGGTCGACGTGACCGTCTGCGAGCTGATGGGCAACCTCGGGCCCGAGGAGGACATGGCCCGCATCCTGCGCACGTTCAACCGCCGCAACCTGCGGCCCGGCGGCGTCGTCGTGCCCGAGCGGGTGGTCACCCGGCTCGCCGCCGTGCAGTTCGACGACGAGGGCTGGGGGATCTGGAGCGACGACTTCCTCGGCATGCGGCTGGACGTGGTCCAGGAGCTGGTCGAGCCGTCGGCGCACCTGCACTTCCTCAGCCGCGAGCCGGTCCTGCTCGGCGAGCCGGCCGTGCTGGTGGACACCGGCCGCGGCGACACCGGCCTGCGCGCCGCCCGGCCGCTGGCCCTGCCGCTGGAGCGGGACGGCACGCTGCACGCCGTCCTCGGATACTTCACCGCCACGCTGGCGCCGGGCATCGAACTGTCCAACATGCCCTCCTACCTCGGCTGCAACTGGGCGGTCTTCGTCTGGCCGCTCCGGCACACGCGGGTCGCCGCGGGCGACACCGTGCACGTGCGCCCCCGACGTCCGGAGGGTCCCGCCGCTCGGGACGTGACCCGGTGGCGCCTCGACTGTCACCTCGACCGGGCGGACAAGCGATGATCATCTACACCGCGGCATCGGTGCACGACCTCTCCATCGACGCCGACCAGCTCGCCGGCCTCACCTGGTCCGGCCACGCACTCTGGTACGCCGACCAGGGCCGCGGGCAGGCCACCTGCCTCGACCCGCGCACCGGCGCCCCCGGGCACACGCTGTCCTGCCCGGGCCTGGTGGCCGGGCTCACCTCGCTCGGCGGGCACCTGCTCTACGCCACCGACGGGGCGCTGCGGCTCTGCGACACGCAGACCGGCGACATCCTGCGGGACGTGCCGAGCCCACGGCCGGGCGTGCCGATCTGCGGGATGGAGGCGGGCAAGGACGGCATCTGGCTCGGCTGGTCCGACGCGCTGGAGCTCCGGCACGCCTCGGACCTGCGACTCCTGGCCACCGTGCCCGCCCCGCTCGGCGTCACCGGGGTGACGGTGACCGACCGGTACGTCGCCCACACCGACCGGCTCGGCGAGGCGATCACCGTCTTCGACCTGCGCGCCGGGCGGAACGTGCTGCAGATCCACGTCGACGGCCGGCCCACCAGCCTGACCTGGGACGGTCTGCGCCTGTGGTACGGCGACGCCGCCAACCTGCGCCTGCGGGCGCTGGACGTGCCGGGGCTGTCCGCGACGACCGCCTGACCCGGCCTGCTGACCCCTCGGCAGAAAGGCGCACGATGGTTCCGTCCAAGTTCATCTTCGGCCTCTCCCCCCTCGGTTCGGCGGCCCTGCGCGGCGCCTCACCCACCGGATCGCGCCGTCCACCGCTCGCACCCGGTGGGGCGGGGTTGGGCGCACGCGCGGTCGTCATCGGTTCGGTGGCGACCGCGTCACTCGCGGCGGGGCTCGCCGCAGCCGCCGGCACGGCGCTCCGGCACGGCCGCCCGGCCGGCCGCCGCCGCTTCGCCCGGGAGGTCGCGCGGACGGTCGCCCGGCTCGGCCCGACGTTCATCAAGGCCGCGCAGGTGCTGGGCACCCGCCGTGACGTCGTGCCGGCGCTGCTCTGCGACGAGCTGTCCATGTTGCAGGACGACGTGCCCCCGATGGACGCCGCGCAGAGCCGGGCCGCGCTGCGCGAGGTGTACGGCGACCGGCTGGACACCGTCTTCGCCTCGGTCGAGGAGACGCCGGTGGCCAGCGGCAGCATCGCCTGTGTCTACCGGGCGACGCTGCCGGACGGGGCCACCGTCGCGGTGAAGCTGCGCCGGCCCGGGATCGGTCCCCGGATGGCCGCCGACCTCGGCCTGCTGCGCCGGGGCGCCTCGGTGGTGGCCCGGCTGCCGATGTTCCGCGGTGTGCCGGTCCGCGAGGTGGTGGACAGCCTCTGCGAGTCGGTGCTGGGCCAGCTCGACCTCGGCCGCGAGGGACGCGACCTCGACCGGCTGCGGGAGGACCTGGGCGGGGTCCCGCGGGTACGCGTGCCCCGGGTGCACGCCGCGGCGAGCCGGCCGGCAGCCATCGTGATGGACTTCATCCCCGACCTGGCCGTCGACACCGGCGCCCGGTGCCCCCGCGCGATGCGCCGGACGTTCGCGGCGTCGACGCTGACCGTGGTCTACCAGATGCTGTTCATCAACGGCTTCGTCCACTGCGACCTGCATCCCGGCAACCTCTACTTCACCCGCAGCGGGCAGGTGGTGGTGCTGGACGCGGGCTTCAGCGTCCAACTGTCGGACAAGATGCGCGGCCTCTTCGCGGACTTCTTCCTCAACATGTCGATCGGGCGTGGCGACCGCTGCGCCGCGATCGTGCTGGAAAGCGCGATCGGCGTCGCCGACGACGCGGACGTGCCGGCCTTCACCGAGGGCGTGAAGGACCTGGTGGCCCGCAGCTACCGCCTGTCGGCCAAGGAGTTCAGCCTGATCGCCTTCGCCGGCGAGCTGTTCGACCTGCAACGCCGGTACGGGGTGGCCGCGTCGCCGGAGCTGGTCTTCCCGCTGCTGTCGCTGCTCGTCGTGGAGGGCACGGTGCGGTCGCTCGACCCCGACATCGACTTCCAGGAGACCGCGAAGCCGGTGCTCAACCGGGCGCTGTTCGGCATCCGCTGACGACGGGCGGCCCCCACGGACCGGGCAGCTCGACAGGGCCCACGTCACCCGACCGCCCACCTGTCGAGGCAGCCTCGGCCGGTCCGGCGT
>NZ_JBFAVI010000183.1:0-13719 GCF_040679695.1 Micromonospora sp. NPDC052213 | reverse complement strand
GCCGTGGCCGGCGGCACCGTCGCGCGGGCGGCGCGGTCGCGGCGACCCGCCGCCGTGGGTCCGGCGCCGGCCGGCCCGCCCGGCATCGCTCACCTGCTGTTGTACGGCATGGTCGGGAACCATCCGTAGTCGAACATCGCCGGTAGCCGGACGTCCCAGTACACGACCATGAACACGCCCAGCGCGATCAGCATCCCGCCGGTCAGCGCGGCGGTCCGGGACGGGCTCGCCGCCAGCCAGCTCACGAAGCGGCCGCGGGTGAGCACCACGATCAGGGCGAACAGCGCCGTCACGACGGCCACGTTGCCGATGGACTGCAGGACGAACGCGCCGGCGCCGTAGAGCGGGTTGCCGGAATCGACGGCCCAGTGGAAGAGCTTGTTGAACAGCGGGTACGGACGGCCGATCAGGAAGCCGCCGACGAGGGCGCCGAGCACCACGACCCGGGCCGCCGGCCGGTGCGCGAACGGGTCCCGCAGCACCCCGAGCGCGGCCAGGCCCAGGTAGACGAAGGCCAGCCCGATCAGCCCGAACACGACCATGGACTGGACCAGGCGTACCGGGAGACCGCCGACCGTGGCCGTGGAGAGCTGCGGCAGACCGTCGCCGACCAGTACGCCGACGAAGCCGTAGACCGCGGCGACGGCGACCATGCCGGCCGTGAGCCAGCCCACCGGGCGTACCAGGCTGCGCAGCCCGGTCCTCGTCGCCCCGCCCGCACCGGCCTGGCTCATCGGGCCGATGGACGCCGCCATGGCGATGTTGCAGGCGGTGAACGTGCCGGCCAGACCGGAGACGAAGGCGAAGACGAGACCGGCCAGGGTGCCCCCGATCGCGGTCGCCTTGGCGTCGCGGCCGAGCACCGCGTTGGCCACCGAGTCGCCGATGACGTGGTCGACGAATTCGTAGGACCACAGCACCGACAGCAGCACGCCGGCGGCCGTGGCGCCCAGCACGATCCGTCCCCGCCCGGCCGGTGTCGCCCGGGGGTCGACGGCGGCGGCTTTTTGCTCAGTGACAGCCATGACTGGATTGTGGGCGACCGGCCCCCGATCGGTCTTCTCGCAGGTTGCCGGATGTCCCGGGGGCCCGACTGCGCCCGCTGACCCGCCGGACCGGCCAATGGCCCGCGTCACGTCGGGGCTAATTTCTTGCACAAAGTGCAAGATCGCTTGTAGCGTTCCCGCGTGCACACTGCCGAGACCGAACCCGGCTCCGGCCGGCGCGACCGCCGGAAGCGCCGGACCCGGGCCGCGCTGACCGAGGCGGCGCTCCGCCTCGTGGCCGAGCGCGGCCTGGCCCAGGTGACGGTGGAGGAGATCAGCGAGGCGGCCGGCGTCTCCCCGCGTACCTTCTTCAACTACTTCGCCTGCAAGGACGACGCGCTGGTCGGCGACCACGCGGGCGACGCGGCGCGGCTGGTCGCGCGCCTGGCGGCCGTGCCGCCGGAGGTGCCGGTGCTGACCGCGCTGCGGGCCGCGCTCGCCGACGTGGTCGACGAGGTGCGCACCGAACGCGAGCTGTGGTGCCTGCGGATGGACGTGGTGACGCGCAACCCGGTGTTGCTGCCCCGTCTGGTCGCCGGCAACGTCGAGACCGAGCGGGCCATCGCCGAGGTCGTCGCGGCGCGGGGCGGGGTCCACCCCGACCACGGCTACCCGGCACTCGTCACCGCCGTGGCCGGCGCGGCGGTGCGTACCGCGATGACCCGGTGGGCCGCACACCCCGACGGACCGGACCTGGCCGACCTCGTCGACGAGGCGTTCGCCGCGCTCGCCGCGGGCCTGCCGCAGCCCGACCCGTCCTGACCCTGCAAGCCCCCATCCGGGGAACGGTCCCCGGACGGCCCGTGAACCCGCACCCGTGAGGAAGCGTCAATGACCGCCACCGTGCCCGCCGAGACCCCCAAGGTCAGTGCCGGCCGCATGTCCCGCCGAGAGGTGCTCCAGGCACTCTCCGGCCTGATGGTCGGCATGTTCGTGTCGATCCTCGCCTCCACGGTCGTGGCGAACGCGCTGCCGCGCATCATCGCCGACCTGGACGGCTCCCAGACCGTCTACACGTGGATCGTCACCACCGAACTGCTGGCCATGACGGCGACCGTGCCGCTGTGGGGCAAGATGGCCGACCTCTACAGCAAGAAGCTGCTCATCCAGCTCTCCCTCGGCCTCTTCGTGGTCGGCTCGCTGATCGCCGGGTTGACGCCGAACGTCGAGGTGCTGTTGATCAGCCGCATCGTGCAGGGGGTCGGTGCGGGTGGCATGACCGCCCTGGCCACCATCGTGATGGCGGCGATGATCCCGCCCCGCGAACTGGGTCGCTACGCCGGCATCTTCGGCGCCGTGTTCGGCGTCGGCACCATCGCCGGCCCGCTCATCGGCGGCGTGCTGGTCGACACCTCCTGGCTCGGCTGGCGGTGGTGCTTCCTGATCGGGGTGCCGTTCACCCTGCTCTCGATCTTCCTGCTCCAGCGCACCCTGCACCTGCCGGTGACCCGCCGCAAGGTGCGGATCGACTGGCTCGGGGCGCTGCTCATCACCTCCGGGGTCTCCACCCTGCTGATCTGGTCGTCCCTGGCCGGCAACTCCTTCGCCTGGGCGTCGGGCTGGACCGCCCTGATGGTCGGCGGCGGGATCGCCCTGCTGGCGCTGGCCGTCGCGGTGGAGGCCCGCGCGGAGGAGCCGATCGTGCCGCTGGGCATCTTCCGCAACCGGACGGTCTCGTTGACCACCATCGCCAGCGTGCTGGTCGGCGTGGCGATGTTCGGCGGCACGGTGTTCCTGTCCCAGTACTTCCAGATCTCGCTGGGCAAGTCGCCGACGGTGGCGGGGCTGATGAGTCTGCCGATGATCTTCGGCCTGCTGGTCTCGTCGACGATCGCCGGCCAGCTGATCACCAAGACCGGCCGGTGGAAGCGCTACCTGGTCGCCGGCGCGGTGGTGATGTCGGTCGGCATGCTGCTGCTGGCCACCATCGACGCGCACACCAGCGGGCTGCTGCTCGGCGTCTACATGGCGGTGCTCGGCGTCGGGGTCGGCATGCTGATGCAGAACCTGGTGCTCGCCGCGCAGAACGACGTGCCCGCGCAGGAACTGGGCGCCGCCACCTCCGTGCTGACCTTCTTCCGCAGCATGGGTGGCGCGATCGGGGTCAGCGCGCTCGGCGCGGTCATGGCCAACCGGGTCGCCTCGCTCTCCGCCGAGAAGCTCGGCCCGCTGGCCGGCGGCGCCGCGGGGGAGGGCTCCGCCGAGGTGCCCGACCTGTCCACCCTGCCGCCGCCGGTGCTGCGGATCGTCCAGGACGTGTACGGCACCGCCACCGCCGAGCTGTTCCTGATCGGCGCCCCGTTCGCGCTGCTCGCCGTGGTGGTCGTGCTGTTCATCCGGGAGAAGCCGCTGCACACCCTCAGCGGTGAGGAGCGGCGCGCCCAGGAGGAGGCGGCGGCCGCCATGCCCGGCGCGCACTGAGGATCCACGCCCGGTCGACGGAGGGGGCGGCCCGGCCTGCGCCGGTCGCCCCCTCGCCGGGTGGCGCCGGCCCGCCCGCCCGGGCCGGCCCGCCCGCCCGGGCCGGCGCGTCGCTCAGGACGGGCGCAGCCGAGGCGGGGCGACCGGCACCGGCGGGCGCGCCGACGGCCAGGCCGCCGGGATGCGTTCCAGCAGCCCACCGGCGAAGACGTCCCGCAGGCCGAGCGGCTTGAGGTGCACGTACCCGATGTGGCAGTCGCAGGTCGCGTTGGCGCACGGGCGGGGCCGCAGGGCCGGCCGCCACGAGCCGTCGTACAGGTTGCCGATCGGTTCGGCGATGAAGTGGCACCGGCGCACCGTGCCGTCCCCGAGCACGGAGACGGCGGTCTCGCCCGCGTGGCAGGGCCGGTCGAGCGACACGTGCGGGCGGACGCTGAAGCCGAAGAGCGGGTCCAACTCCGTCCAGACCGCCTCCTCGGCGGCGTCGTAGCGCCGGCCCTCGGCGGCGTTCACCCACAGGTAGACCTCAGCGGGCAGGGCGGCCCGCAGCGCCCGTGCCTCGCCGAGGTGCTCCGGCAGGCCGACCACGCCGACCGAGTACCGGATGCCCAGCTCGGACAGCCGGAGACAACGGCGCAGGAAGCGGTCCCGGTCGACCTGGCCGGGGTGGTACGTGGTCCACAGGGCGGCGGCGCGGGGGTCGGCGTCGGCCAGCCAGTCCACCCGGGCGGCGAGGTTGGTCTGGATGACGACCCGGTCGACGTGCGGCAGGTGCGACAGCGACACCATCGCGTCCCGGTACCAGCTGCGGGTCAGCCCCTCGCCCCACGGGGTGAACAGCACCGACAGCCGCACGTCGGTGGTGGCCGCGACCCAGCCGGCGAAGCGGTCCAGGGCGGCCCGGTCGGCGCGCAGCAGCTCCGGCGGGTCGCGCCGCTTGGCGAAGGGGCAGTACGGGCAGTCGTAGTTGCAGCTCGCCAGCGGGCCCCGGTAGAGGATCGCCAGGTTCACCTCGGCACGTACCCGGTCATCGCGTCGCGGACCCGGGCCGAGGTCAGCCACGGGCCGACCGCGTCGGAGCGGGCCAACCCGGCCGGGGTCAGCCGCAGCCCGCCGTGGGTGGCCCAGCCCCGGTCTACCAGGCGGCCCAACTCCGGGAAGTCCTCGCCGGGCGGGCGGCCGAACCGGGCCCGGTAGGCAGCCGCGTCGACGCCGTCGACGCGCAGCAGCGACTTGAGCAACCACCGGCGGCGCTGCTCGGCGCCGTCGAGGGTGAACCCGAACTCGGCGTGCCGGAAGTCGTCGGCCGGGCGGGCCACGTAGTCGTCGAGCACCGCCCGCACCTGCGACACGCCGACCGCGTAGTCGAACGAGTAGTGCAGGCTCGTGGTGTAGGAGCGGGCGCCGCAGCCCAGCCCGACCATGCCGTCGTCCTGGCAGCAGTAGTCCGGCCCGTCCGGCGCCGGCACGTCGGCGCGGCGGAACTGCCGCATCGACTCCTGGCGGTACCCGGCCGCGCCCAACGTCGCCACCGCCTGCTCGTAGAGGGCGAGCCGCTGGGCGTCCCAGTCCGCCCGGCCGTGCGCGCGCCGCCCGAGCCCGGTCAGCGGCCGCACGTACAGGGGGTAGAGGTACAGCTCCTCGGGACGCCACGCCAGCGCCGCGTCGAGGCTCTCCCGCCAGGTGTCGGCGGTCTGCCCGTCGATGCCGTAGATCAGGTCGATGTTGAGCACCGGGATCCGGGCGTCGCGGATCGCCGCCAGGGCGGCCTCCACCTCGGTGCGGCGCTGCGGCCGGCCGGCGGCGCGGGCCTCGGCGTCGAGGAAGCTCTGCACGCCGATGCTCACCCGGGTGGTGCCGTGCGCGGCGAGCACCGCGAGCCGGTCCGGCGTCGCGGTGGCCGGCGAGGTCTCCACCGACAGCGGTACGCCGGGCAGCCGCGCCCCCGCCGTGATGGTGGCGATGTCGAACAGCTCGGCCAGCTCGTCGGCGCTCAGGTAGGTGGGGGTGCCGCCGCCGAACGCCGCGCGGGCGTACCCGGCGTCGGCACCGAGCGCGTCGGCGACCCGTTCGGCTTGCCGGCGCAGCTGCCGCAGGTAGCCGGTCACCTGCTCGGCGGGGGCGTTGGCGCGGGTGAACAGGTTGCAGAACCCGCAGCGCATCTCGCAGAACGGCACGTGCACGTAGAGGAAGAGCGCGTCGCGCGCCTCGGCCCGCCACACGTCCGCCAGCAACGGCCGGGGCCGCAACGGCCGGTACGAGGTCTTGTGCGGGTACGCGTACAGGTACTGCTGGTACGGCGAGCCGTCGAGGCCCGTGTCGGTGCTGGTCACCATTCTCCCGGTTGCAGGGTGAAGTGGGCGTACGGGACGGTCCACACCACGTCGTGGCCGATCCGGTGGCCGGTGTGGCCGTCCTCCCCGTACGCGGTGCCGTGGTCGGCGCAGACGATCGCGAAAACCGGCCGGCCCCGGCCGGTGAGCAGGGCGAACAGCCGGTCGATGCGGCCGTCGACGTACTCCAGGGCGGCGGCGTGGCTGGCCGGGCTGTCGACCTGCGCGCCGGGCAGGTGGTGCCGGTTGGGCTGGTGCAGCGCCGCGACGTTGAGGAACGTGAACAGCGGCTGCCCCGCCGGCACCCGCGGCAGCACCTCGGTCAGCCGGTCGAGCTGGGCGTCCAGGCAGGTGGGGGAGGTGACCCCGAACTCCGGCTCCCAGTGCGCCTCGGCGAACAGGCCGGGCAGCACCGCGCCGAGCGGGCTGCGCCGGTTGAAGAACCCGACCCCGCCCAGACAGAGCGTGTGGTAGCCGACGCCGGCCAGGGCGGTCGGCAGGTCCGGCGCGTCGAACACCCATGTGTCGCTGCCTGCGGTCTCGCTGCCGGGGAAGGCCGCCGCGTACAGCCGCTCGTGCCGGCCGGGGGCGACCGGGGTCGGCAGGAAACCGGCGAAGAACGCGTGGTGCGCGGCGTAGGTGAAGCTGGCCGGGGAGTGCCGGCGCTCCCACCGGCCGCCGGGCAACGCCCGGGCGAGGTGCGGCGTCCGGCCCCGCTCCGCCAGCTCGGCGGCGACGTCGTAGCGGAGCGTGTCGAGGGTGAGCAGGAGCAGGTCGTGGCTGCCGATCAGACTCCGCACGGCAGCACCTCCGCCCCGGCGGGGGCGCGACCGGCCGCCGCCGACCGCCAGCGCCGCCACCGGCCGTCGATCAGGGCGTGCACCTGCTCGGCGTAGGTGTCCCGGCCGTCGGCCAGCACCCCCGGCAGCAGGTCGCCGAACGCGTTGACCTCCGCCACCGCGTGCCGCCGCCAGCCGACGAGGAACATCAGGTCGATCCCCACCTGGAGCGTGCGGGGAAAACACCCGGCGACCCGCTCGCAGGTCTCCATCGCCGCCGCCCACGCCGCCGGCCCGGCGGCCGCCCGCAGCGCGGCGAGGTCGCCGCGGGCGTTGCCCAGGTGCAGGTTGGTCAGCGGACCCCGGGCGGCCCGCACCACGGCATGGGTGGGCCGCCCGGCGACCACCACCACCCGCAGGTCGACCACCCGGTCGCCGAGCCCCGCCTTGGGCAGCCACCGCTCCACGTGCAGGCCCTCCGGCGCGATCCGGTCGATGATCGCGGCGATCTGTGCCTCGTCCGTGTAGCGGCGGGGCCGCAGCGAGTTGAACAGCCCGTCGGGAGTCGCCTCGACGGTGGTGACCGCCTGCACCCGGCGGCCGGCGACCGCCAGCGCGACCACCCCGGCGGCGGACGAGCCGTGCGCGGGCTTGACGAACACCCGGCCCCAGCCGGCCGCCGCCATCGCCGCCCGCAACTGCGCCCAGCCGTGCACCGGGGGCAGCGCGGCCGGCACCGGCACCCCGGCGGCGGACAGCCGCGCGTGGCAGCGCCGCTTGTCGCACATCACCGCGACGTCCGCCGGGTCGTTGAGCAGCTCCGCGCCGCCGGCGGCGACCCGGCCCAGGCCCCTGAGCAGCCCGGCGTACGTGTCGGCCAGCCCGACCAGCTCGCCGTGCCGGGCCGGGGCGGCGGCCCGGCGCAGCAGCCGGTCCACCTCGGCGTCCTCCCCGGGCGAGTCGACCCGCACCAGCGCACCCGGCGCCGGCGGGGCCGCCCCGGTCAGCACGTCGAGCCAGGGCAGCACCGCGGGCCGGGGCAGGCCGGCGGCCAGCACCGCCCGGGTGAACAGGCCGACCCGACGGTTGTCGGGGTTGCCGACGACGGTCAGGCGCATGTCACTCCGACACCGCCGTGTAGCGGTAGCTCTCGCCGTCGTACTCGTCGGCCTCCTGCGGGTCGGACACGTCGACCCGGACGCCCGGCAGCGCGGCGACCACCGAGGCGGCCATCTCCTCCGAGAGGTAGTGGTGGTGCAGGTCCAGTTCCGCCAGGTGGCTCAGCGGCTGCCCGGCGAGCAGCCCCGCCGCGCCTCGGTCGCCGAGCGTGCCCAGCGACAGGTCCAGCCGTTCCAGGTGCGGCACCACCGCCGCCCTCGCCAGGGCCTCGGCGAGGTCGTCGGCGTTCTCCGCGTTGCGCAGCCCGAGCCGGCGCAACGCGCCGAACCGCTCCCCGGCCAGCAGCGGGGCGAGGTCGGAAACCTGCGCGTCGCCGCCGTAGTCGGAGGTGCCGAGCCACAGCTCCAGGTCGGTGAGCGCGGGCAGGTCGGAGTCGAGCACCGCGCCGACGGACGCCGCGGACAGCCCGCCGGTCTCCACCGCCAGCTCCCGCAGCCGCGCGTGCCGCACGGGAGAGAACGTGAGGTCCTCGCCGCCGCGGACGCGCAGCACCTCCAGCTCCGGGTACGCCGTCAACAGCGGGCTGACGTCGCCCACCCTCATCCAGGAGACCTCGCACTCCTCGCTGGTCATGTCACCGAGGAAGAGGGCGCGCAGGGCGGGCAGCCGGGGCGCCGCCGCGCAGAGCTGCGCGATCGGGGCGGGGTTGAACGCCGCGTACCCCCACGAGCCGATGACCAGGGACTCCACGGACGGCCCGGCCTGCGTGACGAACCGGTCGAACGCCACCCGGAACTCGTCCGAGAGCTTGTAGTCGGCGGTCTCGTCGAAGTGCCACAGGGAGAACCGCCACGAGACCGGACCGTCCACCGTGGGCAGCGGCCCGTCGACCGGGACGTCGACGACCGGTCGACCGGCGAAGGCCCGCGCGTGGGAACCGAAGGCCACGGCCGATCACTCCCCGACCGCGGTGTACCGGTACCGGGTGCCGTCGTACTCGTCGGCGGTCTGCGGGTCCGACACGTCGACGCGCACGCCCGGCAGCGCGGCGACCACCGAGGCGGCCATCTCCTCGGAGAGGTAGTGGTGGTGCAGGTCGAGCCGCGCCAGGTGGGTCAACGGCTGGCCGGCCAGCAGCGCCGCCGCGCCCTCGTCGGTGAGCGTGCCCATCGACAGGTCGAGGACCTCCAGCCGCGGGACGACCGGCGCCGCGGCGACGGCCGCCGCCACCGCGTCGGCGATCTCGGCGTTGCACGGCGCCAGGTGCCGCAGCGCGGGCAGGCCGGCGCCGGCCAGCACGCCGGCCAGGTCGTCGACGGTCGCGTCGCCGCCGTAGTCGGACCTGCCGAGCCACAGGTCCAACCGGTGCAGGGCCGGCAGCTCGCAGGCGCCGACGGCCCGCACCACCCCGGCCGGCAGCCCGCCGGACTCGAAGCGCAGCTCACGCAGCGCGTCGTGCCGGACCGGCTCCAGCCGCAGGTCCTGCGCGCCGCGCACCCACAGCACCTCCAGCGACGGGTACGCCGCGAGCAGCGGGGTGATGTCGCCGTGCCTGAGCCAGGAGATCTCGCACTGCTCGTAGGTCAGGTCGGCGAGAAAGACCGCCCGCAGCGCGGTCCACTCCCCGGCCGCCGCCACCAACGCCTCCACCGGCAGCGGCCGCTCGTACGCCTCGCCCCACTCGCCGATCACCAGGGCGCGCACCGCGTCGGCCGGCACCTGCTCGCGCAGCGCCTGCACGAGGCCGGCGAACTCCTCGGGCTCCGCGTCGAAGTCCTCGACCTCCAGCCGCCAGGCGACCGCCGACGGGTCGTCGGGGAGGGGCATCCCCGGTGTGAACGGCAGCACCGGCAACCCGGCGAACGACGACACGTGCGAACTGATCACGCCTACCTCCGGTCGACTGGTGCAGCGGCGGCGAGACCGTAACAGGTGTGCCCGACAAGATGATCAGCGGCGGTCGGTGGCAGACGCGCGCGGTCCGCCGCCGCCGGCGGTGAGCCACGGCGGCGGGGGCGGGCGACGGCGGCGGGACGCGTACCCTCTTTCTTAACCCTTTGCGCCTTTCGTCCATCAGCTGTTCGGTTGATGAGGCGACAGCCTTTGGTCTAGGGTGGGCTGCACTGCGGTCGGCGCTCCCGGGTGCCGCCGCGCCGTGCGGGACAGGAAGGCCAACATGATCACCACGACCATCGCGCCGACGACCAGCACCGACGCCAGCACCACGGCGGCCGGGGACGAGTCCCGCGCGAGCGAGCTGATCGCCGCCCTCGCCGCACTGCCCGAGGGGCACCCCGACCGGCCGGCGCTGCGGGAGCGGGCGATCGAGGCGTGGCTGCCGCTGGCCCACCACCTCGCCTACCGCTACAGCGGGCGCGGCGAGCCCACCGGCGACCTGGTCCAGACCGCCGCCCTCGGGCTGATCAAGGCGGTGGACCGGTTCGACGCCTCCCGGGGCGTCGACTTCGCCGGCTTCGCCATCCCGACGATCCTCGGCGAGATCAAGCGCCACTTCCGCGACCGCACCTGGAACATCCGCGTCCCCCGACGGCTGCAGGAGCTGCGGCTGCGCATCTCCGAGGCCAACGGCACCCTCACGCAGACGCTCAACCGGGCCCCGACGGTCGCCGACATCGCCGCCCACCTCGACATCACCGAGGAAGAGGTCCTGGAGGGCCTCGAGGGCGCCCGGGCCTACAACGCCGTCTCCCTGTCCACCCCCATCGGTGACGGCGACAGCGCCACCGAACTGGCCGACACGCTCGGCGCCGAGGACGGCGAGTTCGAGCTGGCGGAGCTACGGGTGGCCCTCGGCCCGGCGCTCGCCACGCTCGACGAGCGGGAGCAGAAGATCCTCACCCTGCGCTTCTACGGCAACCTCACCCAGAGCGAGATCGCCGCCCGGGTCGGCGTCTCCCAGATGCACGTCTCCCGGCTGCTCGCCCGCGCCCTCGGCAAGCTGCGGGGGCAGCTCGCCGACTGCTGAGTCGGGCTTCCCGTCGCACCGGCCGCCGGCTTCGTCAACGAGGGGCCCTTCCGCACGCCTCCGGCAGAGGAAGGGCCCCTCGCTGACGCTCCGCGCCGGCGTCCGGCCACCGGGCCCGGGCCGCGCCTGCGATGGTCACCCTCCGCGGCGACGCTGCGGGCATACGCGCACCGGCCGGCGGCCCGTTCCACCGGCCGGCCGGGCAGACTCGTCCGGGTGAACCACCCACGCGAGGCCCGCCGCCGGCGGGTCGCGTCGCATGGACTGGCCGGACGTCGCCGACGGACCCTCGGATGCCACCTCGGAGGCCCGCCGGGCGAAGGTAGGAGAGATCAATGAGCACGATTCTCGTGACGGGCGCGGCGGGCTTCATCGGATCCAACTTCGTCCGCCACTGGCGCCGCGCCCACCCGCGCGACCGGGTGATCGCCTTCGACCTGCTGACGTATTCCGGCACGCTGGCCAACCTCGCCGATCTCGGTGACGCGGTCACCTTCGTCCAGGGCGACATCCGGGACGAGCCGGCCGTGGCGCGGGCGCTGCGCGAGCACGGGGTCGACGTCGTGGTCAACTTCGCCGCCGAGTCGCACAACTCCCGCGCGGTGCTGGGCCCGACGACCTTCTTCGAGACGAACGTGCTCGGCCCGGTAGCCCTGATGGAGGCCGTCCGGCGGGTCGGCCGCGACGGCATCCGCTTCCACCAGATCTCCACCTGCGAGGTGTACGGGGACATGGCGCTGGACGACCCCGGCGCCTTCACGGAGGACTCGCCCTACCTGCCGCGCACCCCGTACAACGCGGCGAAGGCCGGGGGCGACCACGCCGTGCGGGCCTTCGGGCACACCTACGGGATCCCCTTCACGATCACCATCTGCTCCAACAACTACGGCCCGCACCAGTTCCCGGAGAAGGTGATCCCCCTGTTCGTCACGCACGCGTTGCGGGGCCTGCCGCTGCCGGTCTACGCCTCCAGCCGCAACCGCCGCGAGTGGCTGCACGTGGCCGACCACTGCCGCGCGGTCGAGGCGGTGCTGCGGCACGGCCGGCTGGGGGAGACGTACAACGTGGGCAGCGGCGTCGAGGTCGACGTCGAGACGCTCGCCGACGCCGTACTGGGGGAGCTGGGTCTCGGCGCGGAGCTGAAGCGACGGGTGCCCGACCGGCCCTCGCACGACCGGCGCTACCTGCTCGACTCCGGCAAGCTGCGCCGCGAGTTGGCCTGGGAGCCGAGGATCGGGTTCGACGACGGGCTGAAGGCGACGATCGCCTGGTACCGGGAGCACGAGAGCTGGTGGCGGCCGCTGCTCGACCGCGTACAGGTGGCGGAGGAGACCGCGTGGCGGTGAGCCGGCGCTGAACCCGTCCGCCGGGCGGCGCGTGGTCCGGCCTCCCGCCGATCGCGGTGATCCCCGGCCGGGTGACCCCCGGTTCTCCTACAGTGGTCCGTGCGTCCGGTCGCACGCGGGCCGCCCGCCCCGGCCCCGACAGCGGTGGCGGCGGCCGGTGGGCCCGGGCCCGGTGTGGCCGCGGGAACGGGGGTTTCGGGTGTTCGCACGGGCGTTCCGCCCGCACCGTGACGCGGCCCGTTCGCCGGGCGGCCACGGCCAGGGCCACGACCGAGCCGCGCACGGCGGGCCCGACGACCACGGCGGGCCCGGCCGGCACGGCGGATCCGGCGAGCAGTCGGGGCACGGCGGGCACGACAAGCACGCCGGTCACGACCCGGAGCAGTTCCGCCGCAAGTTCTGGCTGTGCCTCGCCCTCACCGTGCCGATCGTGCTGACCAGTCACATGGTGATGAACTGGTTCGGCTACACCCTGGACTTCCCCGGCCGGAGCTGGGTGGGCCCGGTCCTCGGGTCGGTGGTCTTCCTCTACGGAGGCTGGCCGTTCCTGGTGGGCGCCGTACGGGAGGTCCGCGACCGCGCCCCGGGGATGATGCTGCTGGTCTCGATGGCGATCACGGTCGCGTACGCCGCGTCGCTGGCGACCAGCCTCGGCGCGTTCGATCTGGACTTCTGGTGGGAGCTGGCGGCGCTGGTGACCATCATGCTGCTGGGGCACTGGCAGGAGATGAAGGCGATCGGTCAGGCGCAGGGTGCCCTCGCCGCGCTGGCGGCGCTGCTGCCCGACGAGGCCGAACGGCTCGACGACGACGGCACCCCGCACCGCGTGCCGCTGGCCGACCTGCGGGTGGGCGACACGGTGCTGGTCCGCTCCGGTGCCCGGGTGCCGGCCGACGGCTCGATCGTCGACGGCGCCGCCGAGCTGGACGAGTCGATGATCACGGGGGAGTCCCGGCCGGTGCCGCGTGGCGTGGGGGATCGGGTGGTGGCCGGCACGGTGGCCACCGACTCCGCGTTGCGGGTCCGGGTCGACGCGGTGGGCGAGGACACGGCGCTGGCCGGCATCGGCCGGCTGGTCAGCCAGGCGCAGGCGTCCAGTGGCCGGGCGCAGGTCCTCGCCGACCGGTTCGCGGCGATGCTCTTCTATGTCGCGGCCGTCGCCGCGTTGGTGACCTTCGCCGCCTGGTGGGTGCTGGACGACCCGGACCAGTCCGTCGTCCGGTCGGTGACGGTGCTGGTGATCGCCTGCCCGCACGCCCTCGGGCTGGCCATCCCGCTGGTGATCGCGCTGTCCACCGCGGTGTCGGCCAAGGCCGGCATCCTGGTCAAGGACCGTCTCGCCCTGGAGCGGATGCGCACCGTCGACGCGGTGTTGTTCGACAAGACCGGCACCCTGACCAAGGGCGCCCACACCGTCACCGCCACGGCCGCCGCCACCGGCACGACGGAGGACGAGGTGCTGCGGATCGCCGGCGCGGTCGAGGCCGACAGCGAACACCCCCTGGCCCGCGCCCTGGTGGGGGTCGCGCGGGACCGGGGGTTGCGGGCGACCGCCCGGGACTTCCGGTCCCTGCCCGGCCGGGGGGTCCGGGCCGTCGTCGACGGCGCCTCCTGGGCGGTCGGCGGTCCCGCCCTGGTGCGCGAGGTCGGGGCGGCGGTGCCGGACGACCTCGCCACGGTGACCCGGGG
>NZ_JBFAVI010000182.1:0-13997 GCF_040679695.1 Micromonospora sp. NPDC052213 | reverse complement strand
TGTTCCTGGTCAGCCGGCGGGTCACCCGGTCCCGGAAGACGTTGGTGCGGCTCCGGTTGCCCGGCTTGGTCCCTCGGCCTCCCCGGTGGTAGACGCTGTTGGACGTCCGGTCCGACTTGGCCTTGCTCAGCCGGCCCTCCTGGCCGAGCCGGACCAGGTCCTTGGCCTTGCGGTCGAAGTCCCGCTTGTCGAAGTCCGGGCGGTTGCGCAGCACCAGCACGGCCGGGCCGCGGGGCGTGGTGCCGGCCGCCTTGGCGGTGCGGAACACGTCGGCGTTCTCCAGGTGCGCCGAGACGATCTTGGCGCCCTTCGGCTGCGTCTGCCGGGTCGGCGTGGTCCGCTTCTTAGCCATTGAGGACCGTGTCCACGGCCATGCCGATCAACTGGTCGATGATCAATCCGGTGATCGTCTTGAAGATCGGGATCTGTAGCAGCGACGCGCCGAAGGTGACCGCCGCCGTGGCGATCGCCTGGGCGATCTGGATCGCCAGCACGATCAGCTGGACGATCACGTTGATCTTGAGGACGAGCACCACGCCCGCGGCGGCCATCAGGCCGATCCCGATGACGGTGGCCGGGTTCGCGGCGTCGGCGATGTTGCGGGCCGCCGACTCCTTGTCGGTCCACTCGCTGGCGAAGGCGGTGATGCTCTCGCCCCGGTTGGTGTCCAGCACCGTCCGCGCCGCCGACTCCAGCTGGGCGACCGAGCCGTTGACCCGGTCCGCCATGCCGGTCCACTCGCCGGCGAGCTGGAAGATGGCCGTCTCGTCGGACTCCGGCCAGTCGTATCCGAGCATCGACAGCAGGGACACCAGCTCACCCGGGAGCGTCAGACCCACGGTGACTCCTCTCTTCCGGGCTCAGCCCAGCTTGCCGAGGATCGAGCGGAACGCCTCGGAGACGCCCTCCTCCACGGCCTGGTAGCCGTCCGCCATGCCACGCAGGCTCTCGGCGTACGACTCCAGTTCGGTGATGTTGGTGCCCAGGCACTCGGCCACCGCCTCCACGCACGCCTGGTGCGCGACGCCGAGCAGCATGCCGATGTCGTCACCGCCGAACGCCTGCTCGTACCCGGCCACCGCGGCCTGGAAGGACTCGAAGGTCTGGCGCACGCTCTCCTTGGCCTCGCCGAGCTGCTCGGCGCCCCGGCGCAGCGCGTCGATGTCGACGTCGAGGGGTTCCACGGGCTCAGCTCCGCTGCTGGAGCTTGCGCATGTTCTCGCTGATCGCGAGGCTCATCTCCCGCATCTGCCGCAGGCCCTGGTCCTGGATCCGCTCCAGGGTGGCGGCCATCGCGGCCAGGTCGGGCATCGGCTCGGCGTCGACCGCCGGCTCCTGCCCGTCGAGGGCGGCGTTCACCGCCCGGCGCAGCTCCTCGGCGAGGTGTTCCGAGCCTTCGCGGAGCACCCGGGGGTCGATCTCGACCGCGCTGAGCCGCCCGTCGGTGCCGAGGGTGACCCTGATCCGCCCGTCGGCGGCCTCTCCCACCGACTCCGCCCGCTCCCGGGGGACAACGTTGCGGGAAGCGTCCCGCAACGCGGCCCGCGCCTGCGTCAGTTGCTGCTCCAGGGCACCGTCATCCAGCATGCCTCGCCTCCCCCGTGGCGGCCGTGCCAACCGGGCCCAGCCTAGCGATCCGGCACAACCCTCCACTACGGAGGCTCAGCCGCGCAGGTGGCCGTCCCCGGTGACCACGTACTTGGTGGAGGTCAGCTCGGGCAGGCCCATCGGGCCGCGGGCGTGCAGCTTCTGCGTGGAGATGCCGATCTCGGCGCCGAAGCCGAACTCCCCGCCGTCGGTGAACCGGGTCGAGGCGTTGACCATCACGGCCGCCGCGTCCACCCGGGCCACGAACTCCCGGGCGGCGGTGGCCGAGTCCGTGACGATCGCCTCGGTGTGCCCCGTGCCGTACCGCCGGATGTGCGCGACCGCCGCGTCGAGCGAGTCGACGACGGCGACCGAGATGTCCGCGGAGAGGTACTCGGTGGCGAAGTCCTCGTCGGTGGCCGGCACCACGGCCGGCGAGTGGGCCGCGACGCGGTCGTCGCCGTGCACGGTCACGCCCGCGTCGGC
Organism: Micromonospora sp. NPDC052213; assembly: GCF_040679695.1. Lineage (NCBI taxonomy): Bacteria > Bacillati > Actinomycetota > Actinomycetes > Micromonosporales > Micromonosporaceae > Micromonospora > Micromonospora sp. NPDC052213. The sequence continues at coordinate 11,924 of NZ_JBFAVI010000182.1, read as the reverse complement.
GAACGCGGCCAGCACCGGCGGCAGGAAGGCGTCGGCCACCGCCGCGTGCACCAGCAGCGACTCGGCCGTGTTGCAGGTGGACAGCCGCTGCGTCTTGGCGTTCAGCGTGATCGCGACCGCCTTCGCCAGGTCGGCGGCGGCGTCGACGTAGACGTGGCAGTTGCCGACGCCGGTCTCGATGACCGGCACCGTCGACTCCTCCACCACCGTGCGGATCAGGGACGCGCCGCCGCGCGGGATCAGCACGTCGACCAGGCCACGGGCGCGCATCAGCTCCTTGACCGAGTCGCGGGTGCTGGCGTCGAGCAGTTGCACCGCGTCCGCCGGCAGGCCCGCGCCGGAGACGGCGTCGCGCAGCACCGCGACCAGGGCGGCGTTGGAGTGCGCCGCGGACGAGGAGCCGCGCAGCAGCGCCGCGTTGCCGGACTTCAGGCAGATGCCGGCGGCGTCGACGGTCACGTTCGGCCGGGCCTCGTAGATGATGCCCACCACACCGAACGGCACCCGGATCTGACGCAGCTCCAGCCCGTTGGGCAGGGTCGAACCGCGGACCACCTCGCCCACCGGGTCCGGCAGCGCGGCCATCTGCCGCAGCGCGTCGGCGATGCCCGCCACCCGCCCCGCGTCGAGGGCGAGCCGGTCCAGCACGGCCGCGCTCAGCCCGGCCGCGCGCCCGGCCGCCAGGTCCGCCTCGTTCGCCGCCAGGATCTCCGGCGTACGCGCCACCAGCGCGTCGGCCATCGCGACCAGCGCGGCGTCCTTGGCCGTACGCGTGGCGACGGCCAGCGCCTCCGCCGCCGTACGCGCCCGCCGGGCCTGCTCGCTCACGCTCATCGCCGCACTCCTCACAACAGCACGAGGTCGTCGCGGTGGACGACCTCCCGTTCGTACGCCGGGCCGAGCGCCGCGGCGAGTTCCGAGGTCGACCGGCCGAGCAGCCCGGGCAGCTCGACCGCGTCGTAGTTGACCAGCCCCCGGGCGACCGGCGCGCCCTCGACGTCCACCAGGTCGACCGGGTCGCCGGCGGTGAACGCCCCGTCCACGGCGGTGATCCCGGCGGGCAGCAGCGACTTGCGCCGGCCCACCACCGCGGCGACCGCGCCCGGGTCGAGGTGCAGCCGCCCCCGGGGCGAGGTGGCGTGGGCCAGCCAGAAGAGCCGGGCCGCCGGGCGCCGGCGGCTCGGGTGGAACAGGGTGCCGACCGGCTCGCCGGCCAGCGCCGGGGCGGCCAGCGGCGCGGCGGTCAGCACCACCGGGATGCCGAAGCCGGTGGCGATCCGGGCGGCCTCCACCTTCGTCACCATGCCGCCGGTGCCCACCCCGGCCCGCCCCGCGCCGCCGATGTCGACGCCACTGAGGTCCCGCTCGTCGCGCACCTCGCTGATCCGGCTGGAGCCCGGGCGGGTGGGGTCGCCGGTCCAGAGGGCGTCCACGTCCGAGAGGAGCACCAGCAGGTCGGCGTGGACCAGGGCGGCGACGAGGGCGGCCAGCCGGTCGTTGTCGCCGAACCGGATCTCCTCGGTGGCCACCGTGTCGTTCTCGTTGACGATCGGCACCGCCCGCAGGTCGAGCAGCTTGCGCAGGGTGCGGTACGCGTTGCGGTAGTGCGCCCGCCGGGTCACGTCGTCGACGGTGAGCAGCACCTGCCCGACGGTCAGCCCGTGCCGGGCGAAGGCGGTCGCGTACCGGCCGATGAGCAGGCCCTGCCCGACGCTGGCGGCGGCCTGCTGGGTGGCCAGGTCGCGCGGGCGCCGGGCCAGCCCGAGCGGGGCGAGGCCGGCGGCGATCGCGCCGGAGCTGACCAGCACGACCTCGCGGCCGTCGGCGGCGAGTGCGCCGAGGGTGCCGACGAGCGCGTCGACCCGCCCGTCGTCCAGCCCGCCGGCGGCGGTGGTCAACGAGGAGGATCCGATCTTGACGACGACCCGTCGGGCCGCCGTGACTGCGTCGCGCACCCGCCTATTCTGCGTGGTCGGTGCGGGTGCGCCCCGTCGCGTTCTCATATCGTGGCGGTTCGTGAGACCTGACGAGTACGTCGAGGCGGTGCTGGAACTGGTCGAGCGGATCCCGCCGGGCCGGGTGATGTCGTACGGGGCGGTGGCCGACGCGCTGGCCGAGCGCTCGGGGCGGGCGTCGGCCCGGCTGGTCGGCTCGATCATGGCCCGGCACGGCGGCGGGGTGCCCTGGCACCGGGTGGTGAACGCGGCCGGCCGCCTGCCGCCCGGGCACGAGCGGGAGGCGCGGGCCCGGCTGCGTGCCGAGGGCACGCCGCTGCGCGGCGACGGGGTGGACATGCGGGCGGCGGGCTGGTCCCCGGAAGAGGGGATGTGACCAACGCCATAACGTGAGTAACATTCGGCCCCATGGACGCGCCGCCGGGTGGAGCCGGCTCCCCGGGCGTGGCCGCGCCGGCCGTCCCGGTGCCGCCGGCCGCCGGCCCGCCCGCGTCGGGTGGGGCCGGGCTGCCGCGCCGGGTGCACGCGGGGTACGCGCTCGGGTCGCTGGCCACCGGCGCGTTCGGCACCGTGCCCGGGCTGCTCCTGCTGCCCTACCTGACCGACACCCTCGGGGTCGCGGCGGGCGCGGCCGCCCTGCTGGTGCTCCTGCCGAAGGCGTGGGACGTGCTGGTCAACCCGGTCGCCGGCCGCATCTCCGACCGCACCCGGTCGCGCTGGGGCGCCCGCCGGCCGTACCTGCTGGGCGCCGGGGTGGCGCTCGGTGTGCTCTTCGCCGCCATTTTCGCCGCGCCGTTCGGGGCCGGACCGGCCGCTGGGGCGTACGTCGCCGTCGCGTTCCTCGCCACCGCCACCGCCTTCGCCTTCTTCCAGGTGCCGTACGTGGCGATGCCGGCCGAGCTGACCGGCGACTACGCGGAACGTACCCGGCTGATGAGCTGGCGGATCGCGGTGCTGGCACTGGCCATCCTCGTCTCCGGCGCGGTGGCCCCGCTGGTGCGCGACGCCGGTGGCGGTGGCGTCGCGGGGCACCGCTGGATGGGGCTCTTCGTCGCCGGGCTGATCGTGGCCGGCGCGCTCGGCGCGTTCCTCGGCACCCGGTCCGCCCCCGAGGGCACGGTGGGGGCGAGCGAGCCGACGCTGCGCGCCCAACTCGCCGTCGCCGGGCGCAACCGGCCGTTCCGGGCGTTGCTGGTCTGCTTCGTGGTGCAGTCCGCCGGGGTGGCCACGATCCTCGCCGGGGTCAACTACTTCGCCGACCAGATCCTGCGCGACCCCGAGGGCGGGCCGACCGTCCTGTTCGCCTGCTTCGTCGGGCCGGCGCTGCTGGTGATGCCGGTCTGGACCCGGGTCGGCGCGCGGGTCGGCAAGTTGACCGCCCTGGTCGCCGCGTCGCTGATCTTCGCGGCGGGCGCGCTGGCCCTGGTCGCCGCGCCGGTGCTGCCGGGGGCGGCGGTCTACCTCCTGGTCGCGCTGGTCGGCGTCGGGTACGCGGGCCAGCAGGTCTTCGCCCTCGCCATGCTCCCGGACTGCATCGCGTACGACACGGCGCGCACCGGCCGGCGGCAGGCCGGCGTGTTCACCGGCCTCTGGACGGCGGGAGAGACCCTCGGGCTGGCCCTCGGTCCGGGCATCTTCGGCCTCGTGCTCCAGCTCAGCGGCTACGTCTCCTCCGACACCGGCACCGCCGCCGCCCAGTCCGACGGCGCCCGCCTCGGCATCCTGCTCGGCTTCACCGTCCTGCCCGCACTCCTGGTGGCCCTGGCCGTCCTCCTCCTCCGCCCCTACGACCTCACCCCCGCCCGCCTCGCCGAAGCCGAGGCCCAGGCCCGCGCCGCCTCACGCCCCGCCGTCGAGGCGGTCGCGGCGGGGACGAAAGCCGCTGAACCCCACGGAAAGGGCACCACGACTCCATGATCGACGAGAGGCCGGGCCGGAGCGCGCTGCCCGCGAGCGGGGTGCCCGTCGAGCGGGTGCTGGCCGAGCTGCGGGCGCTGCGGAGCGCCGACCGGCCCACGCACGGCGGGCGACTCTTCGCGTACGTCTACGACCCGGCGGTGCCGGGGCTGGACGAGCTGGCCGCCGCCGCGCACGCCGGGAGCGCGCACGTCAACGGGCTCGACCCGACCGCCTTCCCGTCGCTGCTGGCGATGGAGAACGCGCTGGTCGGCGCGGCGGCCCGGCTGCTCGACGGCGGCCCGGGCGGCGCCGCGCCGGACGCCGTCGGCAGCGTCACCAGCGGCGGGACGGAGTCGCTGATCCTGGCCGTGAAGGCCGCCCGGGACGCCCACCCGGAGATCGCCGCGCCCCGGATCGTGGTGCCGGCCAGCGCGCACGCCGCGTTCGCCAAGGCGGCCCACTACCTGCGGGTCGCGGTGGACCCGGTGCCCGTCTCGGCGGCCACACTCCGGCCCGCCGCCGCCGACGTGGCCGCCGCCATCGGCCCGGAGACCGTCCTCGTGGCCTGCTCCGCCCCGTCGTACGCGCACGGCGTCGTCGACCCGGTCACCGAGATCGCCGGGGCGGCCGCCGAGGCCGGGGTGCGCTGCCACGTCGACGCCTGCTTCGGCGGCTGGACCCTGCCGTACCTGCGCCGGCTCGGGGCGCCCGTGCCGCCGTTCGACTTCGCCGTCCCCGGGGTCACCTCGATCTCGGTCGACCTGCACAAGTACGCGTACGCCCCGAAGGGGGTGTCGGCGCTGCTGCACCGCGACCCTGCGCTGCGCGCCCCGCAGTACTTCGCGTACGCGGACTGGCCCGGCTACACGATGGTCAACCCGGTCATCGCCTCGACCCGCTCCGGAGGCCCGATCGCCGCCGCGTACGCCACCCTGCGGCACCTCGGCGACGACGGCTACCTGCGGCTCGCGGCGGCGACGCGGGACGCCGTGGCCGGGCTGGCCGACGCCGTCCGCGCGGTCGACGGGCTGCGGCTGATGGCCGAGCCGGAGTCGACCGTCGTCTGCTTCACCGCCACCGACCCGGGGCTGGACCTCTTCGTGCTGGTCGACGAGCTGACCGCCCGGGGCTGGCACACCCAGCCCCAGCTCACGTACGCCGACCTGCCGCCGAGCGTGCACCTGACCGTGACCGCCGCGGTGGCGCCCCGGGTGCCCGAGTTCGGCCCCGCCCTGGCCGACGCGGTGGCCGCCGCCCGGGCGGCCGGGCCGGTCGCGCTCCCCGGCGAGCTGCTCGCCCTCGCCACCACGCTGACCCCCGACGCGCTCACCCCGGAGTTGGTCGCCGGACTGGCCGCCGGGCTGGGCCTGGGCGACCCGGCCCCGACCGGCGCGGACGCCCCGGCGAGCCCGGTGCCGGGGCGGACGGCGGTGGTGAACACGCTGCTCAACGCCGCGCCGCCCGCGCTGCGGGAACGGCTGCTCGTGGAGTTCGTCGGTTTGCTGCAACGCCCGACCTGGTGACCGGCGGCGGCGCCCGTGCCGCCGCCGGTCACTTCCTACCGGCGCCGTCGGGTCACGCGGCGGGCAGCCTGAGTTCGGTCGGAGCGGTGTTGTCGGCGGGGGTGCGGTCGGCGGGGAAGGCGCCCCGCACGTTCGCCCGGACGGTCAGCGCGAAGCCGGTGAGTGTGCGGGCCGGCCCGCCCGGCGCGACGTCCACCCGCACCCGGAACCGGTACGACCGGGAGCCCCCCGCCGGGATCTGGCTGTCACCGGTGCAGAACATCGTCTTCGTGTCGTCGTCCCCGCCCTGGTGGAAGCAACCGCCGACGCCGGTGCCGTCGAGGTTGATCGTCGCCTCCACCGGCAGCACCACGATCAGGTCCCCGCTGTCGTACGGGCGGGTGCCGGCGTTGGCCATGGTGACGTCGAGCCAGCCGGTGTAGGCGCCGTCGGACGGTTGCAGGGTGAGGGCGCGCGGGGCGTCGATCGACAGGTCGACGTACCGGGCCGAGGTCGCCGACGGGCCACCGCCGGGGCGGGGCCCGGACGGGGCCGGCGCGCCGGTGGGCGGTGCCGGCGTGGCCGTGCGGCTCGGCGTCGCCGAGGGGGTGCCGCCGCTCGGGGCCGCGGACGGGCTGGACGGTGACGGGTCGGGCGGGGTCGATGCGGTCGAGGGCCAGGTGGAGGGAAGGTCGGTGGGGTCGGTCGCCGTCGCCGGCGAGGGCGGCAGGCGGACTGCGCTCCCGGCCAGCCCCACCGCGCCGGCCAGCAGGACGACCGCCGTCGCCACCGCCGGGACGGCGGTCCGGTTGCGCAGCCGGCGGTACGCCCGACGGCGCGGCTCGTCCGGATCAGGGTCGGTGACCTGACGCAGACCGGCGGAGCGCAGTTCGGCGAAGGCGCCCGCCAGCCGGTCAGGACCCAGGTCCCGCTGGTCCATCTCAGTCCACCGTCCTTCGGGTCGGGGTTGCCGCCGGGCGGCTGCCGTCCGGATGCTCCGGGCCGTTGTCGGAGAGGCTGGCGGCGAGTGTCGTGCGGGCGCGGTGCAGCCAGGACTTGACCGTTCCGGGGGCCACCGCGCACTCCTCGGCGATCTCGCCGACAGTCAGTTCGGCCAGGTAGTACAGCACCACCGCGCGTCGCTGCTGGGCCGGCAGCGTACGGAGTGCGGTGGCGAGCGCGACCCGGTCCGGGCCCGGTCCGTCCACCACCTCCAGCCGCTGGCGCTGGTGGAACAGCCGGGCCGTTCGCAGCCGGCGCCACCGGCTGATGCCCGCGTTCCAGGCCACCCGGCGGACCCAGGCCACCGGGTCGTCGTACCGGGCGATCCGGTGCCAGCGCGGCCACGCCCGGCTGAACGCCTCCTGCACCAGGTCCTGGGCCTCGCCCATGTCGCCGACGAACGCGTACAACTGCACCACCAGCGGCTGGAAGTGGTGGCGGTAGACATCGTCGAAGCCGGGACCGGCATCCTCCACCACCGCGGCCCTCACCTCGATCGTCGGTCGCTCCGTCCCGGCTGGCGGAGGGGTGGTGCGCGGCCGCGGGGTCACCCACGGCCGCGCATCGGTTTGCGTCATTGTCGTCAGTCGACGGCGGTGACGGTGAACGCGGCGGTGTTGTCGGCCGGGTCGACGTCGAGCCGCTCGCCGTCCCAGCCGAATACGGCGTACAGCCGTACCGAGCCCGTGCCCAGGTCGCCCGGGGCGACCTCCGCGGGCGCGCGGAGCAGCAGCGACACGGTGCGCTCCTCGCCCGGCAGGAACCGCCCGCCGGGCACGGCGCAGGCGCCGGCGCAGGTCTCCTCCGGCTCGATGCCGGCGAGGCTGACCCCGGCCGGCAGCGTCGGCTCCAGCCAGTACGCGTCGTGCGCGGCGTCGCCCGCGACCCGCACGGTCACCGGCAGCCGGCCCCGCCAGCTCCCGTCCTCCTGCCGGGTCAGGGTCGCCGCCCCCACCGCCAGCGACGCGTCCGTCAGGGTGTCCCAGACGTACGGCTGCGGGTCGCGCAGCGAGCCGGTGGTGGAGCGGAACAACGTGCTGAACTCGCTGGTGTCGTTGGTCGGGTTGGCGTCCCCGGTCTCCACCGCCACCCGACCCGCCGAGGCGGACATGGCGTGGTCGCGCGGGGTGGTCGACACCCGGAAGTCGACGGTGAACCGTCGGCGCTCACCCGGCTGAAGGGTCCCGCCGGGAACCGTGCAGTAGATCGTGCGCACCGGGTTCGGGCTGCCGGAGAAGCACGGCTCCGCCGGGGTGAGCCCGGCGAAGGCACCCGGCACCGGCTCGGTGACGGTCAGGTTGAGGGTGCCCGCCTGCACGCCCCGGTAGGTGACGGTCACCGGCAGGCTGCCGGCGTACCCACGATCGGTCGGTTCGAGCACCAGTTGGCCGACCGACACCGACGTGTCGGCGGGCACGGCTGCGGCCTGCGCGGCGGGCGCCGCCGCGCCGAGCAGGGCGAGCCCCGCGCCCAGGATGCCGGCGGCGAGCCGACGGGCGATGGTACGGGCCATGTTCGTGTCCTCCAGTTCCCCGTGTTCCGCCCGCGGCCCTCGCCGTCGGGCGGTGTTACGGGCAAGACACCTGTCACCCCCGGGAACGGTTGCGACCGGACGAACACGAACTGACGTCGCCTACCCGACAGTGGTGCGGTCGGGGCGCCGGCGGCCGGCGGCGCGGAGCGACCGGTCGGTGCCGACGGCGGCTGTGGTTGACTTGGGGCGGGCTCGGGGAAGGAGGCGGTCGTGCAGGTGCCGGGAGTGCTCGGCGAGCCGATCCGGTTCGTGCTGAACTGGGGCCGCCGCTACTCACTCTGGGTCTTCAACTTCGGCCTGGCCTGCTGCGCGATCGAGTTCATCGCCACCAGCATGGGCCGGCACGACTTCATGCGGCTCGGCGTGATCCCGTTCGCGCACGGCCCCCGGCAGGCCGACCTCATGGTCGTCTCCGGGACGGTCACCGACAAGATGGCCCCCGCGATCAAGCGGCTCTACGACCAGATGCCCGAGCCGAAGTACGTGATCTCGTTCGGCGCGTGCTCCAACTGCGGCGGCCCCTACTGGGACTCCTACTCGGTGACCAAGGGCGTCGACCAGCTCATCCCCGTCGACGTCTACGTGCCCGGCTGCCCGCCCCGGCCAGAGGCGCTGCTGCACGGCATCCTGCGCCTCCAGGAGAAGATCGCCGCCGAGCAGTCCGGGATCGGCGGGGTGCCCCGGCCGGACGCGCTCGCCGCGCCGGTCGACGCCCCGCCCGCCGACGCCGGCTCCACCGGCGCGGTCCCGCGCTCGGCGGAGTCGCTGACCGCCCCGCCGGTCCGCCCGCCCGCCCGCTGAGGCGCGTCCCCGCCCGCGCCGACCCCGGCCGTCGGGCCGGGAAGGGCCGGTCGGTCGGACGACACCCCCGGGTGGTCGGCGGGGGCTAGCCTGCGCACCATGAGCCAGTCCGCGGACCAGCGTTCCGCCCACATCGTCCACGTGCTCACCGAGGAGTTCGGCGAGTCGATGGCGCTCGACCCGGCCGCCTTCCGGCGCAAGTTCCGCAAGATGGCCGCGTCGCCGTTCGCCTTCTACCGGGGCAGCGCCTCGCTGTTCTACGCCGACCAGCTCGGCGACTTCGCCGACGACCGGTTCCTCGACGAGCGGACCAGCCGGGTGTGGATCCACGGCGACCTGCACGCGGAGAACTTCGGCACGTACATGAACGCCTCCGGGCAGCTCGTGTTCAACGTCAACGACTTCGACGAGGCGTACGTCGGGCCGTTCAGCTGGGACCTGAAGCGCCTGGCGGCCAGCGTGGCCCTGCTCGGCTACGCCAAGGCGCTCTCCGACCGGGCGATCAGCGACCTGGTCGCCGGCTTCGCCGGGTCGTACCTGACGGAGCTGCGGGCCATCGCCGCCGGCGGCGACGACGCGATCGGCTCGATCACCCTGGACAACGCCGACGGGGTGCTGCGCCGGGTGCTCCAGCAGGCCCGGCTCAACACCCGGGTCGACCTGCTCGCCACGCAGACCACCATCGACAACTACGAGCGGCGGTTCTCCCTCGGCGACGGCGTCTTCGAGGTCGACGGCGAGACCCGGGCGAAGGTGTGCGCCGCGTTCGAGGCCTACCTCGGCACGCTGCCGGTCTCCTCGGCCCGGCTGCGCCCGGTGGCGGCACACATCAAGGACGTGGTGCTGCGCAAGGGGGTGGGCATCGGCTCGGCCGGGCTGCCGTCGTACAACCTGCTGCTGGAGGGGCACACCCAGGCGTTGGAGAACGACGTCGTCATCTACATGAAGCAGGCCCAGGTGCCGGCGGTCGCCCGGCACATCGCCGACGAGTCGATCGCGGGCTACTTCCAGCATCAGGGGCACCGCACCGCCGAGTCGCAGCGGGCGCTGCAGGCGCACGCCGACCCGTGGCTGGGCTTCACCGAGCTGGACGGGGTCGGCCAGCTCGTCGCCGAGGTCTCCCCGTACGCGGCCGACCTCGACTGGGCCGACGTGAACGAGCCGGAGGAACTGGCCGGGGTGCTGGCCGACCTGGGCCGGGCGGTCGCCCGGATGCACTCGGTCGCCGACGACGAGTCGAGCCACGACCTGGTGGACTACTCCACCGAGGAGGCCATCGTGGCGGCGGTGGACGCCGACGAGGCGGGTTTCGTCGCGCACCTCGTCGACTTCGCCCACGCGTACGGGGTGCGGGCCCGGCAGGATCACCAGCTCTTCGTCGACCTGTTCCGCAACGGGCGGCTGCCCGGCCTCTGAGCGGCGTCAGGAGGCGAACTCCAGCACCACCTTGATGTCGTCCGGTTCGGAGGTGTACGCCTCGGCGTACGCCTCCACCGGCACGCGGCGGGTGATCAGCGAGCTGAGCCACGACTGGTCGGCGCGGGTCAGCGCCTCGGCGGCCTGGTCCCAGTGCCGCCGGTTGGCGTTCACCGACCCGAACACCACGTTGTTCTCCAGCACCAGGGCGCGGTTGAGCGCCCCCGCGTCGAAGTCGATGGTCCGCCCGCCGCTGGACACCCCGGTCAGGCAGACGATGCCGGTCGGCCCGGCCTGGCACATCACGTCCAGGACGACGACCGGCGCCCCGGTGCACTCCAGCACCACGTCCGGTGCGAAGTCCAGCTCGCTGACTGGCACGGTGTGGTAGGTCGCCCCGAGCGCCCGGACCAGCTCCGGCTTCGGCCCGGTGGTGCTGCGGTCCAGCACGTGCACGGCGAGCCCGCGCTGCGTGGCCAGCAGCGCGGCCAGCAGGCCGATCGGCCCGGCCCCGGTGACCAGCACGGTCTGCGGCTGCCACTCGGCGCGGGCGCCGATCCGCTCGATGTGGTCCCACGCCTTCGCCACCACGCTGGTCGGCTCCAGCAGCATGCCGACCGGGGCGAGCGCCCGGTCCAGCCCGACGGCGAACCGGGGTTGCACCCGCCACCGGTCCCGGGCGAAGCCGGGCAGCGCCTTGATGCCGTGCTCGGTGAACTGCCCGTTGCGGCACATGTCCCACTCGCCGACCGCGCAGTTCGGGCAGGGCACCGGGTCGGGGTGCCGGACGATGCCGGCCACCAGGTCGCCGGGTTGCAGGGTGCCGGTCGGGTCCTCCAGCACCCGGCCCAGCGACTCGTGCCCCAGCACCAGCCGGTCCGTGCCGGGCGGCGCCTCGCCGTACTCGCCGGCGATGATCTCGTGGTCGGTGCCGCAGATCCCGACCGACAGCGCCTCGACCAGGATCGAGCCCTCCTCGGGCGACGGCTCGGGATGGTCCTCCACCAGCCGCAGGGAGTCGGCGACACCAGGGGCGACAGTCACAGCACGCACGGCCTCATCTTTCCCCGCCGGCCGGCCCGCCGCCGGGCAAAGCGGCCAGATCGCCCGCGAAGCGGCGGGACCGCCGGGGCCCGTCCGCCGCCCGGGGGCCTCGGCTCGCTCCGGCGGCCCCCGCGGGAGAGGCCCTAGGATCAGCGGCATGACTCCGGAAGAGGTCGGCCAGCGGATGGTCGCGCTGCTCGCGTCCGCCGAGGCCACCCCGTCGGTCTCCGGCGGTCAGGCGCACGCCCGCGCCACCGTCGACGTACCCCCGGCGGCCTGGCCGGACGCGCTCCGCGTGGCCCGCGACGACGCGGAGCTGGCCTGCGACTTCTTCGACTGGCTCTCCGCCGTCGACGAGCTGGCCGGCGGCTTCGACGTGGTGGCGCACCTCTGGTCCACCACCCACCGGCACGGCCTCCTGCTGCGCACCCGCGTCCCCCGCGAGGCGCCGGCCGTCGCCTCGGTGGTCGACGTCTACCCGGGCGCCGCCTGGCACGAGCGGGAGACGCACGAGATGTTCGGCATCGACTTCCCCGGCCACGCCGGGCTGGCGCCGCTGCTGCTGCCCCCCGAGTTCGAGGGGCACCCGCTGCGCAAGGAGTTCGTGCTCGCCTCCCGGGTGGCCAAGCCGTGGCCGGGCGCCAAGGAACCGGGCGAGTCCGAGGCCGGGGGCGGGCGCCGACCGGTCCGCCCGCCGGGCGTGCCCGCGCCGGGGGTCGGGGGGACGTCGCGGAGGGCGGGCGGGGCGGGGGGTGCGGGGGTGGGGCCGCG